>JAIXSW010000511.1 GCA_027484495.1 Gammaproteobacteria bacterium | reverse complement strand
GTGGTCGTGGTCGTGGTCGTGGTCGTGGTCGTGGTCGTGGTCGTGGTCGTGCACAGCATGGGCTGAGCCTGACCCTTTGTCATCCCGGCACAGTTCGGCCGGCCCTTCGAATTCTACCGTGGTGTGCGCCAGCTGATGCGGTGCTAACACCAGCCGGACTTCTTCTTTGTAGTGGCTCAGCTGATGGCTGTCTGCATTGTCTTTTAACCGCAAGTGGACCGTCAGCACGTGCTGCTCGCCGTCCAATGACCACAAATGCAGATGATGCGCACTGTCGACGAATGGTAAAGCGGTCATCGCCTGTTCCAGTGTCGCCGTCAGTGCTGCGTCGGGCGTGACCTGCAGAAACAGGGCAATGGTCCGTTTCAGACTGCGCCAGACATTCAGCAGGATAAATAAGGTAAACCCAATCGACAGCAGCGGATCAATAAAAGCCCAGCCGGTGAAATAAATCAGTACGCTGCCAATCAGAACCACTGCCCAGCCCAGCACGTCTTCGAGCAAATGCCAGCTGAGAACCTGTTCGTTTTGCGTTTTGCCATGCTTCAGCTTCAGTACGGCCGCACCATTGACCAGCACACCAAGCACAGCGAGCGCGATCATGCCGGGCGCATGCGGTAACACCGGCTCCCACAAGCGCGGGATCGCGGTAATTAACACCAGCACAGAACCGACAACTAACACCACGCCGGTCACCAGCGCACTTAACAACGACCAACGCCGGTAACCATAACTGTAACGGCTATTCGCCTCTTTCCCGGCGATTTTACTGGCCGCCCAGGCAAAACCAATCGCCAGACTATCACCAAGGTCATGCACCGCATCGGCCAGGATCGCCACGCTGTTCGTCAGCAAACCGCCGACGATTTCAATCAGCGTAAAACTGAAGTTGAGCCAAAAGGCGGTAGCAATGTTCTGACTTTCATGCTGATGATGGTGGTGGTCGTGCGGCATTCCATTCTCCGGTGCGGATCACTGCTACCTGCGATAGGCAGGTGCAGCGTAATAGCAGTCACGATAAAAGCTGCCATAGCGGAACACAAGCAAATTTGCCTGTCATTTCAGCAATTAAACCACGATAGGCTGTATCTGACTTGAGCACTGGCGTTCACTGCGTTAGTCTGCAGCCAATCTATTAAAGCGAGTGTTGTTATGTCAGGTTTTGTCGGGCGCATCGGAACTGTGTTAATTGGTAGCGTCTTTGCCTTGTATCCGTTATCTGCAGCGCAGGCATCTGCCAAGTTCACGCCACAGCAACCGCAATTCGTCGCCGGACAATGGCCGGATCGCAGTAGCGATCTGTGTCAGGTGGCCACCGAAACGCTGAAATACATCGATAAAGGCCAGAGTTATGACCCGGTGGCTATCCACGGCGGTAAAATTCCTGGCGCGACAGTGCCGGTTGCAGACATTCGTGCCACCCTGCTTTATATCTGCCAAATCGCCAACGAAGACCAAGCGGCCGGTCGCAAGTCACGACTGACAGATCCAAACTTTGTACGGCAGCATTTCAGTTTTGTCCGCTGGATGCCGGATCAGGCTGGTGCCGCAAAACTGTCGAAAAACAAACCTTTACTGCAAAATCTGCCTGCGGACAAAATTCTGCAAACCAAATATTTTGTCAAAATTGCGGATGGCAGCCCGGTTAAAACCGCAGAAAAAAATCAGGCGCTTTATGGGTTACCTTTTGATGAGGCCAAACTTGACCTCGCGACCGCTGATGCGCTGGGCAAGCAAATCACCCGTTTTCAATTGGGTAAGCAGGATATAGTCCGGGGCGCGCTGGAAAAAACACCACTGCGTGCACCGGTTTTGTTTTGGCTGAGCCGTGAAGGCCTCGAAGGCGCCCTACTGCAGGGCACGGCAGTCGTGCCGTCGGGTCAGGGGTATCGCTATTATAATGTGCATCGTACCAATGGCATTCCGTATGACCGCAGCAAAACCCCGGAGCAACAACAACGGTATTGGTACTTCAAACAAGTTCAAAGCGTGTTGGGTTACGGTAAAGACGCTGATTACAAAATTCCGATTAAACCGGAAGTCACAGTAGCTGGCGATATTCCGCAGCTTGGCTTAGGGAAGTTAATTCTGTTAGCGACACCCGAAGCCGGTGTGATGCACTATCGACTGACGATCCTGGCCGACACCGGTGGCGCTTTTGCCAATAATCTGTTTCAACTGGACTGGTTAAGCGGTTATTATCGGGGCTGGCCGGATTATTTCGCGGCTAATAAACACCGTGGTGATTACAGCCAGGCTTATCTGTTGCTGAAAAAATAACTGAACCGGAGACCCGACTGCCGATGCAGCCGCGCTATGTTTTTTTGCTGATTTTATGCCTGATGGGGTTCGCTCCAGCCTGTTTCGCCTCGCTGGATTATGCTGCCTGGGCGCAGAAAAATCAGGACGGTAGCTGGACCAGAGCCGCCGAATCGGCAGTCGCCAGTTCACCGCTGATCCGTTTAAATCCTACCGATATTACACAATTTTGCCCCAATTACCCGAAGTTAGCCAAACCTGAACGACGCAAATTCTGGGTCGGTTTGTTATCGGCGATGAGCAAACCCGAAAGCAACTTTAAGCCAGAAGCGACATACCGCGAGCGCTTTCGTGACGGCAAAGGCAAGCCTGTCGTCTCACGCGGACTACTGCAAATTTCCATCGAAAGTGCCAATCAGAAACGTTATGACTGTGATATCCGGCACCCGGCACTATTACATGATCCGGTAATTAACCTGGCTTGTGGTGTGCGTATTTTATCGAAGTGGGTCAGCACTGATGGCGTCATTGCAAGTCGTAGCACAGAACAACATCAGGGAGGCGGCCGCTATTGGTCAACACTGCGGGCCCACAATGGCAAAGTAAGTGCCATTGCCGAATTCACCCGCAACCTGCCCTTCTGTGGGCCACGCCAACAACAACGCTTTAATGGGATCCGTCTGCGTCCAGGCGCTGGCGCAACTGCGCCAAAATAAAGGCAATCGCTTCCGGGCTCTGATACGAATCATGTTGTGATGGCACGATGATCTGTGCCGCTGACCGCGGCTCGTGGGCACTGAAAAATGGCACCACCGAATCAGACAGGCGAGCGCAGGCGCCCTCATCGTAGCAATAAGGTTTATCGTCACTCCCCACCACCGAATAGACTGGTCTTTGATAGGGTAAAGTCGCTATTTTGCGCAGCAGCGGATGTTGTGGTGATAACACCTGCACGCTATTGGGCCCACCATCTGACAAATAAGGCTGCATTTGCGGCGTGACAGTTTCCAACCGGATGCGCTGAAACAACTTGCGGTTCAGCCTTGCGAACATGTCCGGGATCGTAATCAATTTGCTCGCCAATCGGCTGTACCAGGCCTCAGCGATATCAGCCCCATGATGCGGGGTGTCCAAAAAGAACACCGAATCAACATCTTGCCGCGCCTGAAATAAAAATACATCGCGATAGCGCTGCAGATCTTTATCCTTCCCTGGCCAAGCTTCGGGCCGAAATAAAAAGGTTTCATCCCACAGCGCCATGCCACTGTCGATGATAAAAGTCTTGGCGATAATGCCACCCATGCTGTGCCCAATCACCACCATTGGCATCTTGTCTGATAAACCAACGCGTTGCTGTAGCTGGTTTCGCATCTGATCAACATCATATCGTAAGCGCATCGCATTAAAGAATGGCGGTGCTCCGCTTGGATAAAACGCATGCCAGACCTGGTAATGGGCAGATAATTGTGGGTCGCGATAAATTGCATGGCTCAGCTTGAGCCAAATCATCGGGCTGGAGTTAAGGCCGTGGATCATTAGAATGGGCTTGCGATCCGGCCGGATCGGACCAGGACTAAAGATGCCAAAGTCATAACCCGGTTTGTTACCATCCAGTAACGCAGAGAATGCTGACTGGTCGATCCGGGCATCGCGTAATAGCAATAGCGTCGCACTTGCCGGGTCATAACTCAGCGGTACCAGCCGGCCGGCAAGCGGAACCCGCTGCGGCGCGGTCAGATAATGGCCTTTTAGACTGATTGTCAGCTCATTATTGACGAGTTTCATTGCCTCGAGTGTTACAGTCACACTGCGAAATATACCTTCTCGCGGATAATACTGGTCAAACGGCGCCCGACTATGTTTACGCTCCGCCACCATTGCAACACCATAGGCATCAGGCGCCGGTAAAGGGGGCTGATAATAGGCATCTTCGAACTTGAGCTGCTGCACCGGGGTGTAGCGACTAAACTGCATCCCATGTTCATCACTCGGCAGTTCTACTTTGAGGCGGTAGCCTTGACCTTGGAGCTGCCATTGACCGTCTACCAGATGATGCAGCACCAATTGACTAAGCGCCGACTGCTGTTGACGCAATAATCGTGAAAACTGCTCAGCATTCGTGACCGGCTTTTGGAATGCCTGATGAGTACAAAAAAGTGTGTATAGCGGCTCTGTGTTGATTGCATCTGAAAGCATACATGGATGGTCTGGGGCGACAGACATGCGCTGCTTCAAAGTTGACGTCAATCCGATATCTTGCTCAGGTCCAGGCAACAGAGCAACCGGACTGTGTTGACAGCCGGTGATACCAAAGACGAACACCACGACTATGCTGGCCCGATTCAGAAAAATACGCATGAATTCAGCAATCTGTAAAAGCAGTGCACCTTTATGCCATAAGCCTGTGTCAACGACCAGAGTTCAGATACGGAATCAACAGAATCTTCTTGTTCCAAGCTTTGTGTTTTGTTGATACAACACGGCATCTGAATCTTCCTGGCATAAAATGGCAAGAGCCTCAATTTTCCGATTGAAGCTTTCTCGTTTATTGGAAACCCTTGATTCCTCTCGCAGAGCTCGGGATTGTTCACCGTGTGCAAGACATGAAACAGCGGTGTGGCAGCAAGGCCCGGTAATTTTAAGGAGCCTAAAGTGCAAAAGGCCCACTCGACTGAGTGGGCCCTTTGGCTTTATTGGGAGCCTTGATATCCCTCGCGGAGCTCGGGATTGCTCAATCGGCGTGAAGCCAAATTGTTGGTTTTGGTTAGTGTTAGGCTTGAACATAGCGGCTTCGT
>JAIXSW010000162.1 GCA_027484495.1 Gammaproteobacteria bacterium | reverse complement strand
TCTTCATCCTGCACCAGCGCATCCAGGTGACCGTCGACATAAGCAGCGTCCACCATCACTTGCTGACCCTGATGGTCGGCTGCATCAAAGGATACATCTTCCAGCAGACGTTCCATCACGGTGTACAGGCGGCGGGCTCCGATATTTTCGGTGCGTTCGTTGACCTGCCAGGCGGCATTGGCAATACGTTTGATGCCATCGTCAGTAAACTTCAGCTGGACACCCTCAGTTGCCAGCATCGCGACCGTTTGCTCGGTCAGCGAGGCTTTCGGTTCTGTCAGGATCCGCTCAAAATCTGCTGCGGTCAGCGGTTGTAGTTCGACCCGGATCGGCAGACGGCCCTGCAGTTCCGGCACTAAATCCGACGGTTTGGCCAGCTGGAAAGCGCCGGAAGCGATAAACAGAATATGATCGGTTTTGACAATGCCATGTTTGGTATTGACACTGCAGCCTTCGATTAATGGTAATAAATCGCGTTGAACACCTTCGCGTGATACGTCGGGGCCGTTGCTTTCGCCACGTTTACAGATCTTGTCGATCTCATCGATAAAGACAATGCCATTTTGCTCCACCGCTTCCAGCGCTTTGGCTTTCAGCTCTTCCGGATTGATTAGTTTAGCGGCCTCTTCATCGATCAGTTGCTTCAGGGCATCTTTGATCTTCAGTTTGCGTTTTTTCGTGCGCTCCTGACCGAGATTCTGAAACATCAACTGCAGTTGCTGGGTCATTTCTTCCATGCCCGGTGGCGCCATAATTTCAACGCCCATCGGGCCTGCCGCCAGATCCAGTTCGATTTCTTTATCGTCGAGCTGACCTTCGCGCAGTTTTTTACGGAAAATCTGCCGGGTATTGGAATCACTGTCGTTATTGTCTACTTCGCCCCAGTTGTTGCGGGCACGTGGCAATAACACATCGAGGATCCGCTCCTCAGCGGCTTCTTCGGCACGGAAACGGTTCCGCACCACTTCCTGCTCACGTACCATTTTTACTGCGCTGTCGGTCAGGTCGCGAATGATACTGTCGACTTCTTTGCCGACATAACCGACTTCAGTGAATTTGGTCGCTTCGACTTTGATAAAAGGTGCATTGGCCAGTTTGGCCAGGCGCCGGGCAATTTCGGTTTTACCGACACCGGTTGGGCCAATCATCAGAATATTCTTTGGCGTTACTTCCTGACGCAATGCCGGGTCAAGTTGCATCCGGCGCCAGCGGTTACGCAGTGCAATAGCCACGGCGCGTTTGGCGCCTTGCTGACCGATGATATGGCGGTCCAGTTCATGGACGATTTCGCGGGGAGTCATTTCCGACATCAGATGGCCTTATTTTAATTCTTCAATCGTGTGGTGATGATTAGTGTAAATGCAGATATCACCGGCGATCGTCAGCGCTTTTTCGACAATATCGCTGGCGGGTAATTCAGTGTTATTCAGCAACGCCGTCGCGGCAGCCTGTGCAAATGGACCGCCGGAACCAATCGCAATCAGATCCTGCTCCGGCTGGATCACATCGCCATTCCCGGTAATGATTAACGAGCAGTTGGCATCGGCAACTGCTAACAGTGCCTCGAGCTTGCGCAGCATCCGGTCGGTGCGCCAGTCTTTTGCCAGTTCAACCGCAGCACGCATCAGGTGGCCCTGGTGCAGTTCCAGCTTGGCTTCAAAGCGTTCAAACAGCGTGAAAGCGTCCGCCGTACCGCCGGCAAAACCGGCCAGAACCTTGCCGTGATAAAGCCGGCGCACTTTTTTCGCGTTGCCTTTCATCACAGTGTTGCCGAGCGTGACCTGGCCGTCACCACCGAGCGCAACTTGGCCGTTGCGGCGTACAGAAACAATAGTGGTCATAACATCAATTCAAAGAGGACAGATAACGCAGATATGTGGGGCAGGGCCGCATTTTTCAAGCGTGCGGCCCGTGTCGGGATTTACAGTACCCAGCAGTTGGCTATTTTTTGTTTCAGCAGTTTGTTTTTGTCGTTTTGAGCCTGACGTTTGCTGACATAAGGGCCGGAGACGACCCGATATTTGCCGGACGATTCGCGGATCTCGGAACTGACGCCGGCAAATGCCATTTTGGCTTTTAATTGCTGGGCACCCTCCATCGCTTTAAAGGTGCCACAAAACATATTGGCCGGCGCTTTGGTGGCGAGCTGATCGGCTTCCACCTGAATCTCTTTGGTTTGCAGCTCTTTGATATAGGTGTAGGGCTCTTTGGCTGGCTTCGGTGGCAACTCATCCAGCGGTTGTGGCGCTGTGACCGCAGCTTTGGCCTGCTCAGCCGCAGCCTCCGCACCTGGCCGGTGTGAGATGTGCCATAAAAAAGCGCCAAATGCGACTAGCAATAGGGTCACAACGCTAATCAGTAATACTGGTAATGGTTTCTTTTCGTTTGGTTTTTTCTTCGGACGCGGTGCTGGCCGGGCCGTTTTTACATAATCTTGATGAGGCATGCCAAATTCTTGCGGCGATAAATGTGAGGGGATTGTACTGGATTTGGCGGCAAAAAAGTAAGGTTGAATTGCGCTTCTGTGCGCTGGCGCCAGCCGTATTTAGCTCAGATCAAGCGCGTCAACATCGAGTTGCCATTTGATTTTGCGCGAAAGTGTATTGTTGCAGCATTGGTTTAACACCAGATCCAGCGCCTGATGCAGTTGCCGGCGATCATGGCAAAACAGCTGCAGTTGCCAGCGGAATTTACCGGCTTTTCGTTCCAATGGTGGTTTCAACGGCCCTAAATATTGTATTTGTGGGCATTCGGTCGCGATCAGCTGCTGAATGCCGGTTAAAAATAACAGACCGTCATTGCTGTCAAAAGATTCGGTACGAAACAGCGCCAGATGCTGATAAGGCGGCAAGCGCGTTTGCTGGCGTTCCTGCAATGCGCTGCGGGCAAATGAGCTGTAACCATTCTGGATCACGTCCTGCAGCAGCGGATGACCGGGATAATGGGTCTGCAACAACACAGTGCCGGCCACATCACCACGCCCGGCACGGCCGGCTACCTGGGTCAGCAGCTGCGCCAGCTGCTCAGAGGCGCGAAAATCGCTGGAATACAAAGCGCTGTCGACATCAACAATCACCACCAGACTGACTTTGGGGAAATGGTGGCCTTTAGCCAACATCTGGGTACCGACAATAATGGCCGGTTGTCCCTGATTAATTTCCTCCAGCAAGGCTTCCAGACTGCCTTTACGCCGCGTGCTGTCGCGATCGAGGCGGATCACCGGGAAGTCCGGGACAAGCTGTTGCAACTGCTCTTCGAGTTGCTCTGTGCCTTGCCCGACCGGCGCAAGCTGCGTGCTGCCACAATGGCCGCATTGATGCGGTACCGGCCGGCTGGCGCCGCAATGGTGGCACACCAGCTGGCGGCTTTGTTTGTGAAAAGTGGTGAACGCGGCGCAGCGCTGGCATTCGGTCAGCCAGCCGCATTCATGACAAATCAGCGCCGGGGCAAAACCGCGGCGGTTCAGGAACAACATCACTTGTTCACCGCGCTGCAACCGCTGTTTGATTTGTGCCAGCGTGCCATCCGCCAGGCCATGTTTCAGCACCTGCTGCTTTAAATCCATCAATTCTATTTTTGGCACTTGCTGGCTGGTGGCGCGTTCCGGCAATGGCAAATGGGCAAATTTGCCTTGCTGCACGTTGTAAAGCGATTCAAGGCTGGGGGTTGCCGACCCCAGTACTATCGGGCAACTCGCCAGTGCTGCGCGCTTCACGGCAAGGTCTCTGGCGTGATAGCGGAAGCCTTCCTGTTGTTTTAATGATGCATCGTGTTCTTCATCAATGATCAGTAAACCGAGACGTAAAAACGGCAAAAACAGCGCTGAACGGGTACCGATCGTGATCGCAGCATCGCCGCTCTGGCTGCGTTGCCAGGCGAGTAATCGTTCCTGATCGGTCATGTTGGAGTGCCAAATTTGCAGCGGCACGGCAAAGCGTTTGGCAAAACGCGCCAGCGTCTGCGGAGTCAGGCCAATTTCCGGTACCAGCACCAACACTTGTTGGCCGCGTTGCAGCACTGGACTGATACATTGCAGGTAGACCTCGGTTTTACCGGAGCCAGTAACGCCTTCCAGCAAAAACCGGCTGAAACTACCGGCCGACTGATTAATAGCGCTGACTGCCAATGCCTGCGCTGGGTTGAGCTGTAATGGCGTCTGGCGATCTGGCTGTGGTGCAAACGGCTTAAATTCAATGTCTTGCCAGGCCACCAGTTCTTTTTCCAGCAAGGCTTTAATTTGCGGACTTTCACCAACGAGTTCATCTTCACGGCACGCGGCCTGTTGCAGGCGTTGCCACAACGCCAGCTGGCGTGGCGCGCGTTGCAGCGCATCCGGTGTGAGACTGCTGCCTTGTGGCGTCAGTTGCAACAACCGACCGTGTCCGGCTAAAACGGATTTGCCTTCCCGTAGCAGCGCTGGCAGAGCACTGACCAGCACTTCGCCGAGCGGATGATGGTAATAGTCTGCAGCAAAACTTAGCAACTGCTTGATTTCATTGCCAAATAGCGGCGTTTGATCCAACACTTCCAGCAACGCTTTCAGTTTGTCCGGATGGGCGTTGTCCGGGTCAAGTTGCCAGACAATGCCAATCAGCTCCCGTTTGCCAAACGGCACCCGCACCCGCACGCCGACCCGTACCTGCATACCTTCGGGCAACAAATAATCAAAATGCTGATACAGCGGGACAGGCAGTGCGACGCGGACTCGGTTCAACAGGACAAGATCTCAGGGCCAGAATGCGGCAAAGTGTAGCGAGTCGGGCTGACCTGCCACAATGCTTTTTTCAGTGCAGATCAGCAACGGCGTTAATCCGCTGCTTTTTTCTGCAAAAGCTGAAGAAAAAGTTGAACCGGCAGGTCGGATCTATTAAGCTACGCGCCCTAAATTAACTGAAATGCGTATGGTGTCTGACAGTGAGCTGATCAGATAGCGATACGGCCTAACGAGGTAAGCCATGAAACCAGGTATCCACCCGGAATACAAAGAAATCACTGCAACTTGTACTTGCGGTAATGCATTCAAAACCCGTTCAGCACTGTGCAAAGACATCCACTTGGACGTTTGCTCAGCTTGCCACCCGTTCTACACTGGTAAGCAAAAAGTTCTGGACGTAGGTGGTCGTGTTGACCGCTTCAAAAAACGTTTCGCAGTACTGGGCGCCAAATAATCCAGTCGCGTTACCGCAAAAAAGCACCTTCGGGTGCTTTTTTTGTGCCTGCGTTTTACTGCATAACCTGTTTGGCGATTATTTATCCACCGTCGAGTTAAATTCATTTTAATCTATTTTAAATCAATTATTTAACCTGCTGCTTCGTTACGGGGTTGCATGCAAATTCAGCCTGACTGCACAAATATCTGCCAGTTCATGACAGCTTTTTGCATCTTTAAGCAAATCCCGCCCACTGGTCATACCTCTTATGGTTTTGGCGCTTGGCACCACGGCCAAAAGTTGATATAACAAGCTTGATGGCCAAAAAGTGCACAGACATTTTCCGCCGCTCCTCCACGTAAAAAGGCAACTATTGTGTTCACATGGTGACTCTGGACAGAGGTACAACCAGCGTGAAGTCAATAGGCATGCCGCGTCAGGCTCTTTACAATGGGCCGCCTTTTGCGCTTACCCTCGCAAAAGTATTGGCAAATAACATAAAGCCCACAGGGCTAAGCCTCAGGACTCTTACCATGTCAGACTTCAGGAAAGCAGCGCTCGATTATCATGCCAATCCCACGCCGGGCAAAATCGGCATTCAAATTACCAAACCGGCCGAGACGGTCAAAGACCTAGCGCTGGCCTACAGCCCCGGTGTTGCGGAGCCGGTGCGTGAAATCGCCGACGACATCGACAATGTTTACAAGTACACCGGTAAAGGCAATCTGGTGGCGGTGATCACCAATGGCACCGCGATTCTGGGCCTTGGCAATCTCGGCCCGATGGCGTCCAAGCCAGTGATGGAAGGCAAAGCACTGTTGTTCAAACGCTTTGCCAATCTGGATTCGATTGATATTGAAGTGACACACCGCACCACTGAAGACTTCATCAATACAGTAGCCAATATCGCCGACACTTTTGGCGGCATTAACCTCGAAGATATCAAATCGCCGGAATGCTTTGAGATTGAAAAAGAGCTGATCAAACGCTGCAATATTCCGGTATTCCATGACGACCAACATGGCACTGCCATTGTCACCGCGGCGGGCCTGTTGAACGCGCTGGAAATTCAGGGCAAAGATATCCGCAAAGTCACTATCGTTTGTATGGGCGCCGGCGCTGCCGCTATCGCTTGTATGGAGCTGCTGATCAAATGCGGCGCCAAGCGCGAATATATCTACATGTTGGATACGAAAGGCGTGATCCATACCCGCCGTGAAGATCTGAACAAATACAAAACACTGTTTGCCAATAACACCGACAAACGCACGCTGGAAGACGCATTGGATGGCGCCGATGTGTTTATCGGTGTGTCTGGTCCGGACGCATTGCCACCACAAGCGCTGAAACTGATGGCGGCGAATCCGGTGATTTTCGCCTGCTCGAACCCGGATCCGGAAATCAAACCAGAGCTGGCGCATGCCGAGCGCAAAGACCTGATTATGGCCACCGGCCGCTCGGATTATCCGAACCAGGTCAACAACGTGTTGTGCTTCCCGTTTATCTTCCGCGGTGCATTAGACGTGCGCGCCAGTGTCATTAACGATGAGATGAAGATCGCCGCTGTGCATGCGATCCGCGCCATCGCTAAAGAGCCGGTGCCGGCCGAAGTGTTACAGGCAGCGCAGGTCGCTAAGCTTGAATTTGGCGCTGAATACATCATTCCAAAACCAATGGACCCACGCCTGTTGCCGCGTGTCGCCAAAGCGGTGGCGGATGCCGCTGTCGCTTCAGGCGTCGCGCGCATCCCGATGCCAAAACACTATATGGAAAGCTGATTTATTCGGATGCCATCAAGAAAAAACCGCAGCGTGCTGCGGTTTTTTTTAATCTCTTCGTACCTGTGGTTTGAATTTATTATCGCCGGAGCACGCAACCTGTCGTTGTTGATTTTGCGGTTGCTGTGGCGCTTATTCTTCGTCTGATTCTGCTTCCTGGATATCCGGAATGGGTTTGCCCATGCTGGTCAGGATATTACGGACTTCGATCGGAATTTGATGCGGGTTGTCTTTGCGTAAATCTTCATCGGCAGGCAGTGGCTGGCCGGTAAATGCATGCAAAAAAGCTTCGCATAATAATTCGCTGTTGGTGGCGTGGCGTAAGTTGTTGACCTGACGACGAGTGCGTTCATCAGTTAAAACTTTTAATACATTCAGGGGGATGGAGACGGTGATTTTCTTCACCTGTTCTGATTTCTTGCCGTGTTCTGCATAGGGGTGAACGTATTCACCATTCCACTTTGCCATAGTTGTACCTTGATTTAATTATTTGTTGTGCGTTTTGGCCCGAAATTTTATCTCTTTATACGCGCATAAACAAACGCTGCGCAAGAAATAATCATGATAGACGTCTAAATGTTTTGACATCCTTTTTTGGCGCTGTATACTTTTAGCCGTCTAAACATCTAAAAGTATGAGGTTGATATGTCCACACGTCGCTCCGCCACAGTTGCAGCCCGCGCCGGTATAGCGCAGGACCCCGCTTACGGTGCGGTGACGCCGCCGATGTATCTGACCTCTACTTACGAATTGCCGGCGTTTAAACAGCCGGGAAAATATGATTATTCGCGTTCGAACAATCCAACCCGCGATCTGCTTGGTGATGCTTTGTGTCAGCTCGAAGGCGGTGCTAAAGCCCTGGTGACCAATACCGGTATGTCGGCCTGTGTACTGGCGCTGCAGGTGCTGACGCCAGACGATACCCTGATTATTCCGCATGATTGTTACGGCGGCAGCTACCGCTTATTCACCAATCTGGCTAATAAGAAACGCGCTTTTAAGCTGGTCATTGTCAATTTTCAGCAGGATAACTGGGCAGAGTTGGTCAGCGCCGCAGCACCAAAACTGATATGGCTGGAAACGCCGAGCAATCCGTTGCTGCAAATTACCGATGTGCGTGCGGTGTGTGAGCTGGCGAAAACGCTGCAGGCTCTGGTGCTGGTTGACAACACCTTTTTATCACCGGCACTGCAAAACCCGATCGCCCTCGGCGCCGATCTGGTCCTGCATTCCACCACCAAATATTTGAATGGCCACAGCGATATTGTCGGTGGCGCTTTGATTGTCAAAGACGCTGCATTGGGAGATGAACTGAAATGGTGGGCAAATTGCCTTGGCGTCACGGCCGGCGCTTTTGACTCACACCTGACACTTCGCGGCATTCGCACTTTGTTACCGCGGATTAAAGCGCATCAGGAAAACGCCGCATTGGTGGTGGACTACCTGCAACAGCAACCACTGGCCGGCAAGATTTATTATCCGGGCTTAAAAGATCATCCGGGCCATGCCATTGCCAAAGCGCAACAACATGGTTTTGGCGCGATGATCAGCTTTGATCTGGCAGCAGATGCCAAATATCTCGGTGTCTTTTTCGAAGCATTAGAGTGCTTTACTCTGGCGCAATCTTTAGGCGGTATTGAAAGCCTGATTTGCCATCCCGGCACTATGACGCATGCATCAATGGATGCCGCAGCGCAAAAAACGGCCGGCATAGGCCCGACTTTAATCCGCTTGTCGGTAGGGATTGAAGATCCACGCGATTTGCTGGCTGATTTGGAACATGCTTTTGCCGCCGTCGCTGCGGCAATCCGGGCAGATGGTGGCAACGCTGCAGCAGGTCATGATACTGCGCCGAGCGAAGTCAAACCGGCTCCTGTACAAAACGAACAACATTTCCGGCTGAATCCAGCCCTGGCCGCATTTTGGTAATGAACATGGCAGTACAACAACTTTCCGCAGAGGCCGACAAGGTCATCGTGCATAAATTCGGTGGCAGCAGCCTGGCGACCGCCGAACGTTTTCATGCCGTAGCAGACATTCTGCTGCAGCAACCGCAACAGAGTGCCTGGGTCGTCGTGTCGGCGCCGGGTGATACCACCGACCATTTGCTGGATTTGATTGCTGCCGCAGCGGATGCGGTAAGTTTTGATACCCAGTGGCAGCAACTATCGGCGCAGCTGCGGTTGCTGGTCAACCGGACCTTAAGCGCGTTAACCGCACCACAGGCACTGAATACGCTGAATAACTGGCTGGCGCAGTTGCCGGCGTTAGTACAGGCGGGTCAGCACAATGAAGTGCTGGCGACCGGCGAAAAATTGTCAGCGCTGCTGTTAAGTGCTGTGCTGACTGAACGTAAAAAACTAGCGCAAGCCATTGATGCGCGTGATTTTTTACGCCTCGAACTGCAGCCTTTGGGTGATGCACAAGTGCTGTGGCAACAATCGGCTGCGTTATTGGCACCGCTAAAGCAAAACGGATTTAATGTCGTTACTGGTTTTATTGCCCGTGATGCGCAGCACAACAGTATCACGCTGGGCCGCAACGGCAGTGATTATTCGGCGACGATTGTCGGTGCGCTGATCAAAGCCGATGCGGTGCATATCTGGACTGATGTCGATGCGATTTACAGCGCCGATCCGCGTAAAGTGCCGTCTGCGCGGGCATACCGCCAGGTACCTTGGCCGCTGGCGATCCGGTTGGCAGAACTCGGCAATCCGGTGCTGCATGCCAAAACGTTAAATCCACTGGCACAGCATCCGGCGGAGCTGATTGTACGCAGCAGTTATGAACCGGACCAACCGGGTTGTCGTGTCAGCCGCCAGAGCGCCATAGAAGTGCAATTTGTCACAGATCTGGCCGATGCGGTGCTGCTGACATTGCCGGCGCATTGTAAAGTCAGTCCGCCACAAGCTGCTGCAGCTCTGCAGTTTCCGGTGTTTGCCGCGCCGGCAACCGCTGGTAAACAATGGCTGGTAGCGCAGAAGAACCTGGAGCTGTTGCTGCAATTCCTCGGACAACAACAGATTTATCCGCGTGTCAGCTCTGAACAATTTTATGCCGTTGCCTGGTTGAAACCAGCGGCACGGCAGCAACGTCAGCTGCCGCTGCAGGCCGCGCATTGGCTGGAGCGCCAGCAACCAGTGCATAGTTTTCAGGATGATGAACTGGCGCTGTGGCTGTTTAGTCCGGCGCTGACTGCCAACGAACTGACGGAACTCCACCAGCTGTTACTGCCAACCACAGTGCGGCTGAATATTGTGGTGGCAGGAACCGGCAATGTTGGTTCTGAATTCCTCAGCCTGTTAGCGAAACAACAACAAGCGTATGCCGGTCAAATTGAATTACGTCTCGCCGGGTTGTTTAATTCGCGTCAGGCGGTATTTAGCGACCAGATCGATGTTGCAGACTGGCAGCAGACGTTAGCCACTGCAGCGCCTTACCAAAAGCAGGATCTGCTGGATTATCTGGCAGGTCTGCCGGATCCGAAAGTCCTGGTCGATATCACGCCAAGCCGCAGTTTTGCTGAAGATTATGTCGATATTGTCCGCACCGGCTGCCATTTAATCAGCGCCAATAAACAAGGCGTGACGCTGCCATTACCGCAGTATCAGCAGATCATCGCCGCTGTCGCAGAACAGCAAGTCAGCTGGCAGGCCAATACCACTTGTGGCGCTGGTTTACCGGTGCAGCGCTTGCTACAGGAACTGCAAAGCTCCGGGGATCAGATCCAGCAGATCAGCGGTATCTTCTCCGGCACTTTGTCCTGGTTATTGTGCAAATACGATGGCAGTGCGCCGTTCTCCGAGTTTGTACTGCAGGCGCAGGCGGAAGGTCTGACCGAGCCGGATCCACGCGATGATCTGTCCGGCAAAGACGTACAACGCAAATTGCTGGTGTTGGCGCGTGAACTGGGGCTCAGCCTGGATATCAGCGACATCGCACTAACACCGTTACTGCCGGCTGGTTTGGATACGCTGAGCTGGGATGAATTCTGGGCGCGTCGGGCAGAGCTCGACAACAGCCTGGCCGATACTTATGCCAGCGCGCAAGCGGCCGGCAAAGTGCTGCGTTACGTCGCCACGCTCACGGTGACACCACAAGGTCCAAAAGCCCGGGTTGAACTGCTGACGGTAGCCCCTGATCATCCGCTGGCGGCGATCCAGGCCTGCGACAATGTGTTTGTCATTGAAAGTGACTGGTATCAGGCCAATCCGCTGGTGCTAAAAGGACCGGGTGCCGGTCGTCAGGTGACTGCCGGGGGGATCCATGCCGATCTCGCGATCCTGGCCCGTCAGCAAATTGCTGCGGCCAAGGCGGCACGACACAGTCAGGCACAAGCCGCGGCCTGGGCCAATCCGCGCGCCTGACAACCTTTCTGATCATGTATAAAAAGGACCCGGCAGCTTAGCCGGGTCTGTGTTTCAGCAGCTTGCGCTGTAAGGTGCGCCGGTGCATACCCAGTAAACGGGCTGTTTGACTGATATTGCCATCCTGCTGTGCCAGCACCCGCTGAATATGTTCCCATTCCATTTGATCGGCGGATAATAAAGTCTCATGGTCAGCACAATGCTGTTCGTCTGCCACGGGCTGTGTATGTTCGTCGGTCAGTGCCTGCAATAACACCGCAAAATCAACAGGTTTCGTCAGATAGTCGTCGGCACCGAGTTTGACCGCCTGCACAGCCGTCGCAATGCTGGCAAAACCTGTTAGCAACAAAATGCGGCAGTCAGGCAGCGCTGCGCGCAGTGGGGCTATGTAGTTGAGGCCCGAGGTGTCGCCAAAACGCAAATCGATCAGCCAGACGTCAGCTGCTGTCGCAAGCAGTTCTGGCAGCTCTGGTGGTGTGGTAAATGTCTGAACCTGATGGCCCGCCGCAGTGAAACGACGCTGCAGGGTACGCAGCAGGATCTCGTCATCATCTAACAAGGTCAGTTTCATCAGATGTCCTTGGCTGGGTAACAGATTTCGGTGATCAGGCCAACACCGGCAGCACGGCGCCGTAACACCTGACCGCCACAACGTTCAATGGTGCTATTTGCCAAAAATTGCCCAAGGCCGAGGCCTTCAGTACTGTCATAAGGTGTTTTGCCCAAAGTGGCCAGCTGCTCTGCAGTCAGTCCCTGGCCAAAATCTCTGATTTGCAGACTAAAATGCTGCTGGCACTGGCTTAGCCTGACATCGAGCCGCGGTTGCTGCTGTGCCAGACTGGCGTCCGCCGCATTGTCCAGAATGTTAAACAAGGCGGCGGACCAGGCCAGCGCATCTGCGATCGGATTTTCAGTGTGGTCAATCTGTTCTTCCAGCGTCAGGCTGATCTCGGGCCGGCTCACCAGCCATAACTTTAATGCCCGCTGCGCCACCAGACAAAGTGCTTCCCGGCTTTGCGGTTGGCGAAGTTGCAGCGCATTTTGCCGTAGTTGCTGGACAATATGCTGACAGCGGCGCACTTCTTCGCGCAGGTCTGCCAGCAGTGTGGGATCCGGCGGGCTGTCACTCAATTCGTCGGTCAGTAAGGTTAGATTTTGCAGTGGGGTTGCCAGATCATGGGCTGCGTTTGCTGCATAAGTTGCGACGGCGAGCATCTGTTCCTGTTGATATTGCTGTTGTTGCAACTGGTACAACTCGCGGCTCTTTTGCCGCACCAGTCGGGCCTGTGCACTGCCAAAAGCGGCAATAAAAAACGCCGACAACGCAAAAGCCCAGGCCATTTGCCATAAATGAGAACTGAATTGTTCAGGCATCGCCTGGCTTTGATCTGCGCCATCGATAAAAACCTGGTGACTGTGGTGGGCGGCATGTGGGTCATAAATCAGTTGGCCGGTATTCGGATCCACCTGACTGAGTGGCAACAAGATCGCCAGTAGCAGATAACAAGTGACTGCCAGCGTCGCGGTCAGCAATGCGATGCGACGCGGCAACAACACAGCACTGACTGCAACCGGCAATAACAACAAGGCAATCAGACCGTTGCCGGCACCACCGGACAAAGCCAGCATCAGGGTAAATAAGCTCAGATCGTACAGGATCGCCAGTGCAAAAATACGCTGTGGGTGTTGTGCCGCGCCGGGCAGCCACACCAAGGACAGGTTGGTGCAACCGTACAACGACAATAACAGCAGCATTAATGGCCAGCTGCTGATGGGATAATCAAAGATCCAGGCAGCCAGAGCGGCTAAATAGGCCGTGCCGACCAAGCCCCAGCGGAATTTCTGTAATTGTTTGATTTGACTATGAGATTTTAACTCAGGGCTGAGTGGATCCTGCAGCATAAAGCGCTCTCAAAAAAAGCGGGCGCTAAGCGCCCGTTGCAAAAAACTGACAGGTTCAGACTACGCAGTCGCCCGGTAAAAGTCACGGTCCAATGCACGCTGTACTGAGTCAGGACTGACTATATCCGCTCTTTGTCCATTGTGGCATGTGGCATTTTGCCGCAGCGTCCAGATGTTGTGACAAAATCTTGACAGTTATCAGGCGGCAACAGGCGGCAAACGGCGACTGCAGCGGCGGAAAAATATCGCCGCTTGAGGTCGGATCTGTAGCCGATACAGGCGGATTAGTGGCATCACTTCGCACTGCACTTGTTTAAGCGCTTGATAATTATAATAAAAGTATAATTTATTTTGGCGGGTCAGCAGCTGGCATTGACTTTGCAATTTCAATGAGCGCTCGCTGGATCTGCATGATCCGGGTCAGGGTACTTAGAATCCAAACCAAATAATCTTTACAATTAAGGGATTTACTCATTATGAAATTCAATGCAAAATCAAAACTGTTCGCAGCTCTGTTTCCAGTATCTAAACAAGAACAATCAGCAGAGCTGGTCGAGTTAAATTCAGCTGAACTGGCGCAAGTTAGCGGCGGTATTTCACTGAAATCGAACGATGGCGTTGTCAGCGCATTACACATCGGCGACGGTGACGGTCCAATCTGGATCAAAAACTAATTTCTGTTGTTCAAAGGATGTCGTGGCACAACAACCAGTTAAATTTCAAAATCTAGCCGCCTTTGCTATTTGTTTAGTATTAATGGCGGCTTCTCTGTACTTTCAGCGGATGCCCGAGCTTGTCAGTCAAATTTCATTTGCATCGCTTGCGCTGATTTTCCTGTTTTCCCTGCATCGCCGGCACATCATGCCGCTGCTGTTGCTGATCTTAGTGATTAAGCTGCTGCAGCTGCCCATTTCATACTTCCTGAAAAATCTCGATACAGCCCTGGTGTATTACCTGTGTTCGGCGTTAATTGACCTGTTGATGGCGTTTTCGATTGTGCATTATCACAATGATCGTTACTTGCTGAAACTGTTTCGTAGTAATGGCAGAGAGCAGGTGCCGCAGGTTTACCTGATGGCGTTACTGCTGGCGATTTCTTCGCTCATTGCCTGTTTGCAGGCAATGGAATATGTGATTTATACCATGGACCCGTCTTTCTACGGCGAAAGCAAACCCTGGATTTACGAGCATCAGCGTGTCATTAAACAGACGTTAAAAACCCTGTTTGAACTCAGTATCTGGGCTTTATTACTCGACCCTAACCGCTGGAAAATCCTGCAAAAAATCCAAAACAAATTTCTGGCACCCTGATTTATCCCTACAATAGAGTTTTAAGGTTGTGAGGTTATCGGATGTCACACCGCGCTCATTTGTTTTCTTTGCGGTTCTTTCATGCGCTGCGTGAGGCTGCTGCCGAAGGGTATGGTTTTTCTGAGCTCGGTAAAGACATTCTGGCCGGTATCAGCGTCGGCATTATTGCGATCCCGCTGGCAATGGCGTTGGCCATTGCTTGTGGTGTGCCGCCGCAATATGGTTTGTATACGGCGATCATTGCCGGTTTTCTGATCCCGCTCTGTGGCGGTTCGCGCTACAGCATCTCCGGCCCAACTGCGGCTTTTATCGTTATTTTATATCCGGTCGTGCAAAAGTATGGGCTGGGCGGTTTATTGCTCGCGACTATGCTGTCTGGCGGCATTTTGGTGGCGATGGCGGTACTGCGGCTTGGCCGATTCATCCAATATATTCCTGAAGCAGTCACCTTAGGTTTTACCGCCGGCATCGCCGTGGTGATTGCGACGTTGCAGCTGCGCGATTTATTTGGCCTCAGTGTTGAAGCGATGCCGGAACATTATCTGGAGAAACTGCAGGTGCTGCTGAAAGCGGCAGACACTGCCCATTGGCCGGCCATGCTGGTTGCTGCCGTTACGCTTTGGCTGATGCTGTTATGGCCTAAACTCGGCAGCCGTGTTCCGCCGCATTTGCCGGCTGTGATCACTGCCACTTTATTGGCGCTGGTGTTCAATCATTTTGGTTACCCGGTCGAAACCATCGGCAGTCGTTTTCATTACACCGCAGCCGATGGCTCTGTGGCTGCCGGCATTCCGGATATGTTGCCAAGCCTGCAATGGCCCTGGTTATTACCGGGAGCGGACGGGCTGCCGCTCCAGTGGAGTTCTGAGCTGGTCAAAGATCTATTAACGGCTGCATTTGCTATGGCGATGCTGGGAGCGATCGAATCGCTGCTCTGTGCCATGGTGCTGGATGGCATGACAGGCCGGCGTCACAGTGCCAATAGCGAACTGTTGGGGCAGGGCATCGGCAATATCGTCGCGCCGTTTTTTGGTGGCATGACCGCCACGGCAGCACTGGCCCGCTCTGCAGCGAATGTGCGGGCAGGCGCTGTCTCACCGGTATCCGGTATGGTCCATGCCGGTGTCGTGTTATTGGCACTGTTTGCTTTAGCGCCGGTGCTGAGTTACCTGCCAATGGCGGGAATGGCGGCCTTGTTGCTGGTGGTCGCCTGGAACATGAGTGAAGCCCCTAAAGCCCTGCATCTGATCAATACCGCGCCACGCAGCGATGTGCTGGTGTTTGCCGTTTGTTTCTCCTTTACCGTGTTATTTGACATGGTGATCGCTATCAGTTGCGGCATCATCATCGCAGCCTTGTTGTTTGTGCGCGAAGTCGCCGAAATGACCAAAGTGTCGGACGTCACTGAAAATCCGAAGCTGGTTAGT
>JAIXSW010000300.1 GCA_027484495.1 Gammaproteobacteria bacterium | reverse complement strand
TCCTCACGCAGCGCGGTTTCGCTGGTGATCACATGGTACTCATTGGCAAAACGATGAAACCAGACGCTGTGTTTGTTATTGAGGTCAAAAATGTCGTTGCGGGCAAACAGGACTTTAGCGATACGCCACTGTTGCGCTGCTGCGGGCAGTGTTTCGGCTGCAACGAGTTTGATGCAGTTCTCTGCAGCCATTGCGTTGCCGCAAAGAGTTAGCAGTACAGCCAGGCTCAGTATGATTGGCAGGGATCGGATCCGTCGCATCACAGCTTCCTTGGTTCCGGAACGATGCGGCTCAGTTAATGCGGTTTGACGTGGAAATGCAAGAGGGAAGATAAATTTGTCAGAAATAACAAAGAGATCAGCTCTGCCAGTTGGCAGAGCTGATCAGACGATTTACATTTTGCCGTCTTTTTTCTTCAGTGATTTTAATAATGCGACCTGACTGGGTGACAGCTTGATCACGCTGCCCGGATAAGCACGGCCGGCTGGGTAATCCCATTCACGTGGCCGTGATTCTTCAACGATTTTCTTGAAGCTGGCGCAGACAGAGTTAGTCGGTTTGCCGCCGAGTTTCTTGGCATAGGCTTTCAGATATTCGTCTGATGCGCCTTCATTCGACAATAAACAATAACCTTCAGTAGAGTACACGACGTCTTCTGCTTCCTGAGCAAAAGCGATGTTGCTGGTCAGAGCCCCGGCTGCCAACAGTACGATAAGACTTTTTTTCATAGTTTTCCTCTTGTTATAACTGCACGTCAAAAATGACGTTCGTTTTAACCCTAGCTGCTGAAAAATATTTTGCCAGCTTGTACCCAGATGAATTTTTCTGATTTCTTGCGACTGTACAGAAAAGCCGCTAAACTGCCGGCCAAACCAAGGGGTGCGAAAGCTGAGATGCCGCAAGGCAAACCCTTAGAACCTGATCCGGGTCATACCGGCGGAGGGATGGTGTAAACACTTCCAGCTGCGCGCGCGTGATCCCGGTCCTTACCGGAGTAAGTTGATGTTACGTGCATTCTCGCCTTTATCTGTCGGTCATTTTTCTTCTGTAACTCTTCAGCGTCCGCCGTTTTTACCGGCGCTATCTGCTATTGCCTTGCTTGTGTCCGGCGCTTTGCATGCCGAAGAACAGGCCGTCACGGTGCAGGATGTCGAACGTATCGAAGTGCGTGGTGATTTTCGGCAGACCAATCTGCAAAAATTGCCGGGCAGCGTCGTCGTACTGGGCGAAACCGACATCAAACGCCAATCCGCTCAGCATCTTGATGATTTACTTGCCAATATCGCCAATTTAAACGCGTCCGCCGGCGCATCGCGCAGTCGTTTTTTACAGATGCGCGGGGTGGGTGAGCGCAGTGAGTTTGTCGACAACATCAATCCGTCGGTGGGTTTGCTGGTCGACGGCATCGACTATTCAGCGCTTGGGCTGCTATCGCTGGCCGACACGGCGCAGCTTGAAGTATTCCGTGGCCCGGAAGCGACTCGTTTTGGCGCCAACGCGCTGGCAGGCATGCTGAACCTGCAAACGGCTGAGCCGGTGTTCGCCAGCGAAGGTCGCGTACAACTGACGGCAGCGAATTACGGCAGCTGGCAAGCCAGCATGATGGTAAATCAGGCGCTGACAGAACAATTTGCTGTGCGCCTGGTGGCAGATCAGCAAAAGTCAGATGGCTTTATCCGCAACGATTTTCTGCAACGCGAAGACACTAACGGCATCGACGAAACTACGTTCCGGCTGAAAACACGCTACCAACCGAATCAGGATCTGACATTGGACTGGTTGTGGAACCATCACGACATCGATAACGGCTACGATGCGTTTTCGCTTGATCGCAACCGCACAACGTTATCTGACCAACCCGGTCAGGACAAACAGGATGTAGATGCCAGTGCGCTCAAACTGCAGTATCAGGGATTTGTCAACGTAGATAGTTTGACGCAACTTAGTCTGTTAAAAGCAGATACCGATTATGGATACGACGAAGATTGGGGTTATGTCGGGTTGCACCCGGATGAATACTCGTCAACAGACCAATATCTGCGTGAGCGGGATTTCATGAGTCTGGAACAACGGTTCATCAGTAAAAATCAGCAGGGTCACAACTGGGTCGCTGGTTTGTATGCCAGCCAGCAGACGATTGACTTAACCCGGTTATATACCTGGCTTGATCAGAACTTTATCAGTGATTTCGAACGGCAGAATCTGGCCGTTTATGCAGAGAACGAACAACAATTAGCGCCAGATCTGACGCTGACTTATGGCGGCCGGTTTGAGCAATATCAGGACGAATATACCGACAATAACGGTATTCGTACTGATGGCGATGACCAGATGTGGGGCGGCAAACTGAGTTTGGCCTATCAGGTTAGCCCCCTCAGCCAGATTTATGGTTTAGTGTCCAAAGGCTACAAAGTGGGAGGCGTCAATGGTGAAGCTCTGGCTGAAACACTGAACCCAAAACTGACCGGATTAAAAGACTTCTTATTGGGCAAAGCGACTTTTGCGCCAGAACAGCTGATTAACGCTGAATTTGGTGTCAAAGGTCAGAATGCGGATCAAACGCTGGTCAGCCGTGTCTCGGCATTTTATATGTGGCGGGATGATATGCAGCTCAAAGCCTGGATTAATCAGGGCACTAAGTTTGTCGGTTATATTGATAATGCGTTCAGCGGCCGTAATTATGGTCTGGAAACGGAAAACCGCTGGCAGTTAACCCCGGCATTGGTGGCGCATTTCAGTGGTGCTGTGCTGAAATCTGAGATCCGCGGTTTTGTCACCAAAGCTGGCCTCGATATGAGTGGCCGCGCGCAAGCACAAGCGCCTGAATATCAGTTCAGTGTCGGAGCCGATTGGTCGCCACTGGAAGCCCTGCAAATCTCGGCACAGTTTGCCCACAAAGATGGTTATTACTATTCAGATTCTGAGAACATCCGTGCCTCGCACAGTAACTTGCTGAACCTTCGGGCAAGCTATCAGTGGTCGCAGTGGGAGCTGGCATTGTGGAGCCGCAATTTGCTGGACGAAACCTACGGCGTACGTGGTTTTTACTTTGGAAACGATCCACGTGATGGTTATACCGACCATCTGTATGAGCAGTTTGGCGAACCGCGCCGTATCGGTCTGACCGCGACTTATCAGTTCTGAACCCATTAAAAGGATCTCGTGATGCAACTTTCGATCGAAATCAGTAAATATCCGCTGACCAGTGATTACATCGAACCAATTAAAGGTTTTATCGAAGAGCTGAATAAAGACGCGGGCCTGCACGTGTTAACCAATACGATGAGCACTCAGGTGTTTGGCGAATACGATACGGTGATGGCGGCGCTGCAACGGTGCATCCGCTGGTCGTTTGAGCGTTATGGCAAAGTGGTGTTCGTTGTGAAGTTCCTGCACGGTGATTTGCGGCCATGACGGAACTGTGGCAGCAACTGCTGAACCAGTGGCAACTTCAGACAGCATTGGAGCTGATTGCGACGGTGCTGGCGCTGTCCTACACAGTGCTGGCGATCCGCCATAGTCTTTGGTGCTGGCCGGCGGCATTGGCCAGCACAGTGCTGACGTTGCAAATTATGCTAAGCGCCAATCTGTACACTGACGCACTGCTGCAGCTGTATTACGCGGGTATGGCGCTGTATGGCTGGTGGAACTGGCAGCAACTGCGCAACCAGAGTGGTCAGGCGCAGCAGGTGGTGGAGTGGCGTGGTTCGCAGCATCTGCTGCTCATCAGCCTGACGGCGGTCGCCGGTTTGTGCCTGGGCTTTGTGATGCAGCAATACACCAGTACCGATTTTGCCTGGCTTGGCGCGCAAATCAGTTGTTTTGCCGTGGTGACAACTTATCTGGTCGCGAAGAAAGTTGTCTCGAATTGGCTGTACTGGATTGTCATTGATGCGGCTTCTATTTACATGTATCTGCAAAAAGATCTGTATTTTTTCAGTGCGCTTTTTGTTATTTATACGCTGACCGCAGCTTCGGGATATTTCGCATGGCGCAGCAACTACCGGCAACAGCAACTGAACAACGCATCTGGCATCTGTGTCAGCGGCTAGAGTTTTTTGCCAATCACGTGCCGCTGGCGTTACAGAAGCTGGCGGCCAGCAGCACTAACGACAATTACTACGTGCATACACAGCGTGGCCACTATCTGGTCCGGCACTATAAACCAGGCGTGGCCGGCGTGTGCCGGCAGCAGGAACTGCGTTGCCAGCATGCTGCTGCTGCCGCAGGTGTGGCGCCGGCACCGCTGTGCCTGAATAACCATCAACGCATTCTGATCAGTGATTTTCTGACTCACAGCCGGCATTTTGACTGGGAACTACACCACACGCATTTATTGCAGCTGGTGGAAAAACTGGTGCGGCTGCACAAACTGAAAGTGCAGACGCCGGTGTTAGATCCTTTTGTTTATCTGCAACAACTGCGCGACAAAGTGTTTGATGCAGCCTGGAGTGCGGATGATGAGCAGGACTGGCAACGACTCCGCACTGCAGCCAGCGCCTTCAGCTTGTTGCCGGGTGATCAGGTGTTGTGTCATATGGATTTGCACAGCGGCAATATTTTGTTGCAGCATCAGCAGTTATGGCTGATTGATTATGAGTATTGTCAGCAGGCAGACAGTGCCTTTGATCTGGCTGCGTTATGTTTGAATCTGCAGCTAAATGCAAAGGAACAGGAACAATTGCTGAATTTATATCTGCAATTCCGGCCTCAGGCGCGACAAGATTTAGCGCAGCGCTTGCAGTTGGCTTCGTTGTTATACAGTGGGTTTTGCTGGTTGTGGTACAAATCGCTGGAAGGTGGTGCAGATAAAGCAAAACTGGCGCAACTTACATTACGCCAGTTCCCTTGTCAGCAATCAGATGCCGCCAAGACGCTCAGCTAATATCTTGTAACGCTTCACGTCTTCTTCTTCGAACATCGGTTTGCCTGCAGCGTCCTTGTCGGCCGGTACTAATAAATTTTCCCGTGCCAGTCGTTCGACCCGGATATCCTGAATTGATAAAAAAGCCGCAACTTCGGCTACAGTCATTAAAGCCATGATGATTTCCTGCGTGATGTATCTCAGTAATATAAGCGCAGATATTCAGGTTTGTGAATACTGATCGCCTGAACAGGCGAAATTTAACCCGATGAAGTCCGGAAAAATCCTTAGTTACACTTTTTAAGTCGGTTAACGCAGGCGTTTGAGCGCAATCCTGTGGGCAGCCTTGTATCTGATATGTTAAAAAAGCAAAGTTGTAAATGTTTAAGCATGAAGCAAAAAAATAACAGGAAGCAAAAATGGCAAATAGACCTCTCTCTCAATGGACTGCACTATTGGGTGCCGGCGCAATGTTGATCAGCGGCATCAGTCACGCCAGTCAACCCGTGCAGGCCCCCGTTGCGGAACAAATTCCATATACCGTCAAATCGGCCAACGGCGATCGGGTAGATCCGTATTACTGGATGCGCGATGACAAACGGCAAGACCCGAAAGTGCTGGCGCATCTGAACGCAGAAAACGCGTATTACCAACAATATGCAGATAAGTATCAGGACCTAACGAATAAACTGACCGACGAAATTATTGGCCGCATCAAGCAGGACGACAGTTCTGTACCGGCGAAAAAAGGTGATTACAGCTTTTATACCCGTTATGAAACTGGCCAGCAGTACCCGGTATATCTGCGTAAAGTGCTGAAAACCGGCGAAGAGCAAGTGATCCTCGACGTCAATAAAATGGCTGCCGGCAAAGATTTTTATCAGGTCGGTAATTATGCGGTGAGTCCTGACAACAATTTGGTGGCCTATGCCGAAGACACCAATGGTCGCCGCCAATACACGGTACGGATTCGCGATCTCAGAACCGGTAAAGATCTGCCCGATGTGTTGACGGGCGTCGAAGCATCGCTGGCTTGGTCATCCGACAGCAAGCATTTGTTTTATATTGAAAAAGATAAACAAACATTGCTAGGCAATAAAATCCGCCGTCATCAGCTGGGTGAAGCGGTCGCCAAAGATGTGCTGATGTATGAAGAAAAAGATACCAGCTTCTACACCGGCATCGGCAACAGCAGTGATGACCAGTTTATTGTGTTGTGGCTGGGCAGTACTGTCTCGTCTGAAATCCGTGTATTGCCGGCTAACCAGCCGACGGGCGAATTTAAGGCCATTGCGCCGCGGCAACGGGACTTCAAATACGAGGCCGACCACTTAGGCAATCGCTGGATTATCAGCACTGACTGGAATGCACCGAATAACCGCATTATGGCTGTGGCGGACGATCAAATCGGTGACCGTGCACGCTGGACTGAATTACTGGCGCATGACAAAAACGTTTTTATCGAGTCCTTTCAGTTGTTTAATGACTATCTGGCCATTAACGAACGCAGTGAAGGTTTAAACCGCATCCGTGTGCTGCCGTGGCAAAACCCGGCGAAAGCCAGCTATATCAGTTCAGATGAGCCGGTGTATGTCGCCGCCACCGACGTCAATCTGGAACAAAACACTGAATGGTTGCGTTACAGCTATACGTCGCTGACCACGCCGAATTCCGTCTATGAAGTGAATTTGCGTAGCGGCGAAAAACGTCTGCTGAAGCAACAGGAAGTATTAGGTGGTTTTGATCGTGCCAACTATCAGACCGAACGGGTGTGGGCTGAAGCCCGTGACGGGACCAAAGTGCCGGTCAGTTTGCTGTACCGTAAAGGCTTTAAAAAGGATGGTAGTGCGCCACTGTACCAATATGCCTATGGCTCTTATGGTTCTTCATCTGCTCCAAGCTTCCGCTCCAGCGTATTGTCGTTAGTCGACCGTGGTTTTGTCTATGCCATTGCGCATATCCGTGGTGGTCAGGAAATGGGGCGTCACTGGTATGAAGATGGGAAATTACTGAAAAAAATCAATACTTTCACTGATTACATTGATGTCACCGACTATTTGGTAAAACAGCAGTATGCGGCCAAAGACAAAGTATTTGGCATGGGCGGTAGCGCCGGTGGTCTGCTGATGGGGGCTGTTGCCAATATGGCGCCGGAGAAATACCGGGCTTTAGTGGCCAATGTGCCTTTTGTTGATGTGGTGACTACGATGCTGGATGAATCTATCCCACTGACCACCAACGAGTTTGACGAATGGGGTAACCCAAAACAAAAAGCTTACTACGACTATATGTTGTCCTATTCGCCTTATGACCAGGTGAAAAAGCAGGCTTACCCGGCGATGCTGGTAACGACAGGTCTGCACGATTCCCAAGTGCAATATTTTGAACCGGCGAAGTGGGTGGCAAAACTCAGAACAGAGAAAACTGATGCGCAACCTTTGTTGTTCCGCACCAATATGGAGGCTGGTCACGGTGGTAAATCCGGCCGGTTCTCGCGGATGAAAGAAGTGGCGCAGGAATACGCCTTTATTCTGTCGCTGCTGGATAAGAAGTCCTGATATATCAGTAATATAATATGTATAAACGAAAGCCCGGCATAGTTGCCGGGTTTTTTTTCGCCATTTTCAGTGTGGCAAGACACAGGCGTTGCTCAGCAATCCGGTGAGTTGACTGGTCGCAAATTTCAGGCTGCATTCATAAATGTCATAAAGCTGCCATAGACATATTTGGCTGAACTCAGGTATAAGAATCTGACGTCGTTGATGTTTTTCGGGACTGGACTGTAATTTACTCATGGGCAGGGCAGGCGAATCATCTCAGTTACGCTACATTAAACGGTGACGAAACTGCCAAATAAAGATCAAATCAGATAATAACAAGTGAGATCCGCAATGAAACCATCTGGCACTGCGCTTGCGCTTTATTCAAATTTCCTCGGGCAATCGCCCAACTGGTTCAAACTGACCATAATTGCTTTTCTGTTTTTGAATCCATTGGTATTTATTCAGAACCCGTATGTTGCGGGCTGGTTGTTGGTACTGGAATTTATTTTCACGCTGGCGATGGCGCTGAAATGTTATCCATTGTTACCCGGTGGTTTGTTAGCGATTCAGGCAGTTGCGATGGGCATGACCAGTACCGAAAAAGTCATGCATGAAGTCTCTGTCAATATTGAAGTTGTTTTGCTACTGGTGTTTATGGTTGCAGGCATCAACTTCGTCAAAGACCTGCTGTTGTTTGTGTTCACCAAGCTGTTGTTGCGGGTGAAATCCAAAACCGGTATTTCACTGGCGTTTTGTTTGATGGCAGCATTTTTATCGGCGTTCCTCGATGCGCTGACGGTGGTTGCGGTGGTCATCAGCGTTGCCGTTGGTTTTTACTCGATTTACCACAAAATTTCCTCAGGCAAGACTTTTCTCGATAGCCATGATCACAATGCAGATGGTGAGGTTCGCGAGTTATCGCGCGCCGATCTGGAGAATTTCCGTGGTTTCCTGCGCAACCTGCTGATGCATGCCGGTGTCGGTACTGCCTTGGGCGGTGTATCGACAATGGTGGGGGAGCCGCAGAACCTGATTATTGCCGAAGCTGTGGAATGGGGCTTTGCTGAATTTGCATTGCGGATGTGTGCCGTCAGTGTACCGGTCTTAATTTGTGGTTTGTTGACCACGGCGCTGGTAGAGAAAATAAAGTGGTTTGATTTCGGTTATAAAATGCCGGATGCCGTACGGGCAGTGTTGGTCGACTATGATGCACACCAAAGCGCAAAACTGACTGCGTCAGATATATCTAAACTGTGGGTACAAGGCGTTATTTCAGTATTGCTGATCATCTGTCTGAGTCTGCACATCGCGTCTGTTGGCTTGATTGGTCTGATGGTAATCATCCTAGCGACTACTTTTTGTGGTGTCACCGACGAACATGCCATCGGTAATGCGTTTAAAGAAGCGTTGCCTTTTACCGCGCTGTTAGTGGTGTTTTTTGCCGTGGTCGCGGTCATTATTGACCAGCAACTGTTTACACCAATCATTAGCTGGGTACTAACGTTTGACGGGCAGCAGCAACTGGCAGTGTTGTTTTTGGCTAATGGCGTGTTATCGATGGTCAGCGACAACGTCTTTGTCGGCACTGTGTACATCAACGAGGTGAAAGCGGCATGGGAAGCTGGCCGGATCAGCCGTGAACAGTTTGAAATGCTGGCTATTGCGATTAATGCAGGTACCAACCTGCCAAGTGTCGCGACGCCAAACGGCCAGGCCGCGTTCCTGTTCCTGTTGACCAGCGCTCTGGCTCCGCTTATTCGTCTGTCATACATGCGGATGGTGTGGATGGCGGTGCCGTATACCATAGTGCTGACAGTGGCAGGCTTGTTGGCGACGGTGTTCCTGCTGCCGGAAGTGACTCATTACTTCTACAGTGTTGGTTGGATCCATCATTATGTGCCGGGAGCGGCGCATTAATTCATCGGCAAAACTGGGGCATTCACCGGTCAGAATGCCCCATTGACCGGTTCGGGACTTGTTTTCATCCGCTGTCACCCAGACAAATCAGGATATCTTTTAATCTGTTGTGTGAGCCGGTACAGATTTTTGCCTGCGCTCAAAACACAAAACTGCTAAAGAGGCGATGACATGGTGTCGATACTCCCCTGGATTTTGTCTGCCCCTTTATTCGGTATTGCGCTGTTGTTGTGTTTCAGGCAGCTCAGCCGTAATCAGCAAACATGGATAGCACTGGCAGCACCGGCTTTTGGTCTGTTGCTGTTAGCGCCGTTGATCCCGCAGTTGCTGCAAGGAGAAGTGCTGCAACAACAATGGCAATGGTTGCCGTTATTGGGGCTGCAGTGGACTTTACGCCTGGACGCTCTGGCTTTGCTGTTTGTCCTGCTCATCTTCGGCATCGGCCTGTTGGTGATTTTTTACGCCCGGTATTACCTCAGTCCAAAAGATCCGATGGGGCGGTTTTATGCCTGTCTGCTGCTGTTTATGCAGGCGATGCTTGGCATTGTATTGTCGGGTAACGTCCTGCAACTCTGGCTGTTCTGGGAACTCACCAGTGTCAGCTCATTTTTACTGATTAGTTACTGGTCTCATCGCTCCGATGCGCGCAAAGGCGCCCGGCTGGCACTGACGGTCACGGCCGCCGGGGGGTTGGCGTTGCTGGTTGGCCTGGTGTTACTTGGCCAGGTGGCTGGCAGCTACCAGCTGGATGTCATCCTCAGCAAAGGACCGGAGATTGTTGCTCACGCTCAATATCCGCTGATCCTGATCTTGGTGCTGTTGGGGGCTTTTACTAAATCAGCTCAATTTCCATTTCATTTCTGGTTGCCCAATGCGATGGCAGCGCCGACGCCGGTCAGCGCCTATCTGCATTCGGCGACGATGGTCAAAGCCGGTATTTTCTTACTGATCCGTTTATATCCGGCATTAGCCGGGACTGATTTGTGGTTTAGCCTGGTAAGCCTGGCGGGTTTGCTGACGCTATTGACCGGCGCCTATTTCGCCTTGTTCCAGCACGATATCAAAGGTTTGTTGGCTTATTCGACCATTTCACATCTGGGGCTGATTACCCTGTTGCTTGGGTTGGATACCGATCTGGCTACTGTCGCCGCCATTTTTCATATTATTAACCACGCCGTATTTAAAGCCTCGTTGTTTATGGCTGCCGGTATTATCGACCATGAAACCGGCTCGCGTGATATGCGTAAGATCAATGGTTTATGGCATTTCATGCCGGTGACCGCCAGCCTGGCGATGGTGGCTGCTGCCGCAATGGCTGGCGTACCGCTGTTAAATGGTTTCCTGTCAAAAGAGATGTTTTTCAGCCAGACGCTACACCAGAGTGTGCTGGGTTCGCTCAGCTGGTTATTGCCACTGCTGGCGACTATCGCCGCGATGTTTTCGGTGGCCTATTCTGCCCGTTTCATTCACGACGTATTTTTTAACGGCAAGCCAATAGGCCTCGACAAGACCCCACATGAACCGCCCCGGTATATGCGGGTGCCGATGGAGATTCTGGTCGCGCTATGTATCGGAGTTGGTTTGTTTCCGCAGTGGCTGGTGGGCGATATTTTACTGGCGGCCTCAACGGCAGCGTTGCAGCAAGCGCCGCCGGCTTATAGTCTGGCGTTATGGCATGGGGTGAACCTGCCGCTGGTGATGAGTGCGGTGGCATTTTTTGCCGGTATTGTGCTGTACATCAACCGTAAACAGTTGTTTTTGTTTCAGGCCGGCTTCCAGTCGACATTGGCGATTTATCGTTTTGAAGGGCTGGTACAACGGCTGGTATACGCTTGTCGCCGCTTCAGTCAATGGGCCGAGCCTGGTCGTCTGCAGTGGTACATTGCCATTATCCTGTGGGCGATGGTGCTACTGGCCGGTTATCCATTATTGCAACTTGCTGATTTGCAGGGGCCGCGGCCTGCGATGGCCGCTGATCTGCTGACAGCCGCATTATTGCTGGTGATGGTACTGGCGGCTGTTGCTACAGTGCTTTGGCAACGGCAACGACTGTTGGCGCTGATTATGGTGTCAGTCGTCGGGCTGATGCTGAGTTTGTTGTTTATCCGTTTCTCCGCACCGGATCTGGCGTTGACCCAGTTGGCCGTCGAAGTTGCGACTGCGGTGTTGTTGATGCTGGCGTTGTATTTTTTACCGCACCGCAGCCCGAAACAGAGTGCACATTCAACCTTATTGCGCGATCTGGTGCTGGCTGGCGCTTGTGCCATTGTCGTCGGTAGCCTGGCGTATCTGATGCTGACCCAAAAGGTCGATTCGGTATCAGCTTATTTTCTGGCCAATGCTAAGAGCGGTGGCGGCGGCACCAATGTGGTGAATGTGATCCTGGTCGATTTCCGCGGTTTTGATACCTTTGGTGAGATCACAGTGCTTGGGATCGCGGCGCTAGGCATCTACAAGCTGCTGACCGGCATTCCGCGCTTTAAACCCAGTGCTGATGCCGATGGTCGTAGCTGGGCACTGGATGCACATCCGCTGTTGCTACGGGTGGTCTCGCAGGGCTTGTTGCCGCTGGCATTGTTGGTATCGGTGTACATCTTTTTCCGTGGTCATAATCTACCAGGCGGTGGTTTTGTCGCGGGTCTTGTCACTGCGATTGCGCTGATTTTGCAATACATTGCCCACGGCGTGGATTGGGTCAAACCGCGGTTAAACCTGCAATTTTCGGCGCTGATCGCCAGCGGCATTTTGATTGCCGGGCTGACCGGCGCTTTCAGCTGGCTGTTTGGTAAACCATTTTTAACCTCCTGGTTTGATTATTTCCAGGTGCCACTGTTGGGACAAATTGAGCTGGCCAGTGCGATGGCATTTGATTTAGGGGTTTACCTGACTGTTGTGGGGTCCACGCTGTTAATCCTGGCCAACCTTGGCAAGTTGACGACAAGGTATAAACCGGAACACAAGGAGCAAGCCTGATGGAATTATTACTGGCAGTAGCCATTGGCCTGTTAACTGGCTGTGGCGTGTTATTGCTGCTGCGGGGCCGTACCTTTGCCGTGATGCTGGGCCTGACCATGCTGTCTTATGCGGTGAATCTGTTTATTTTTGTCAGCGGTGGACTGACTGCAGGTGCCGGTGCGGTGCTGGGTGCTACTGCACGCTACGCGGATCCGTTGCCGCAGGCGCTGGTGCTGACTGCAATCGTGATTGGTTTTGCCATGACTGCTTTTCTGGTGGTGTTGGCGATCCGTTCGCGTGCCGAGCTTGGGCATGACGAATTGGATAATCAGCGCGCGCCGAAGCGGGGGATGCCCTGATGTCACACTTAGTCATTCTGCCGATTTTATTGCCGGCTTTGTTTGCGGTTTTATTGTTGCTGCAGCCACTGACGGGGTCCGCGCAGCTACGGCGTAGGTGCAGCGTAGCGGCAATGCTGCTGACGTTCTTGGTCAGCTCGGTGCTGTTGTGGCAGCAAACCAATGTGCCGGCACAGCATTATTTACTCGGAAACTGGGCACAGCCGTTTGGCATTCTGCTGGTGGCAGACCAGCTGTCGGTGCTGTTTGTCTGGCTGACATCGCTATTGGCGCTGGCGGTGACGCTGTACAGTTGCGGCGGTGATGATGAAAAAGGTGCGTATTTCCATCCGTTATTGCATTTTCTGCTGATGGGGCTCAACGGTGCCTTCCTGACCGGTGATTTGTTTAATCTGTTTGTATTTTTTGAAGTGCTGCTGATCTCTTCATACGGGTTGTTGGTGCATGGTGGTGGCAAAAAACGCATTCAGGCGGCACTGCATTATGTGGTGCTGAATCTGGTCGGTTCGGCGTTGTTTTTGCTGGCGCTGGCGCTGCTGTACGCGATGCTTGGCTCTTTGCATATGGCCGATATGGCGCAGCGGATCAGTCTGCTGGAGCCGTCGCAGGCTCTGGCCGTGAAAGCGGCGGCAGCCTTGTTGCTGATTGTATTTGGGTTAAAAGCCGCGTTGTTGCCGTTTCATTTCTGGCTGCCGGCGGCATACAGCCATGCCAATGCCAGTGTGGCTGCGATCTTTGCAGTGATGACCAAAGTTGGCATTTACAGCTTGCTGCGCGTATTTGGGCTGTTGTTTGGTACGACGGCCGGTGCACTGAGCGGCTATGGTGACTCGTTATTATGGTGGGGTGGGTTGCTGACAATGTTACTCGCCACGGCGATGGTGCTGGCCGCAGTGGATTTAAAAGGCATGGCGGCGGCGTTGGTATTGTTGTCAGCCGGTACCCTACTGACTGCACTGGGCAGTGGAGTGGCTGAAGTTAAAGCCGCTGCCTTGTTGTATGCCATTCATTCCAGCTGGATTGGCGCGGTATGGTTTTTATTGGCTGACCAGATAGGGCAGCAACGCGGCAGTGTCGGCGATCGTCTGGTGCCTGGTCCCAGTCTGGTGCAGCCGCAACTGTATGGCTGGCTGTTTGCGCTGAGTGCACTGGTAGTGATAGGGATGCCGCCATTCTCCGGCTTTGTCGCCAAGCTGTGGCTACTCCAGGGCATTACCAGCCACCCGGCGGGTATGTTACTGATTGCTGTGCTGTTACTGAGTAGTCTGGCGGTGCTGATTGCATTGAGCCGTGCTGGCAGCATGCTGTTCTGGCGTGCCAACTCACCGGCGCAGGATCTAAACCCGGCCAGCCGGCTGCCGGTTAGCGCAGTGGGTTTATTGTTGTTATCTGGCCTGACGTTGGTGCTGTGTGGCAACTGGTGGACCCAATTTTGCCTTGATGCAATTGCGCAGCTACAGGCTGGCGTGGGAGTACACTGATGAAACAGACATTATTTGCCACACCTTTGCGCAGTGCGTTGCTGCTGTTGGTCTGGTGCGCGCTGCATAACAGTTTTGCGCCGCTGATCCTGCTGACCGGCGTTTTGTTGGCATTGTTGATCCCATGGCTCAGTCGCGGTTTTCGTGAACCACAGCCGGCAGTGCGGCGTTATGGTATGTTGCTGCGTTATCTGCTGATGGTGTTGTGGGACATTATTGTCGCCAATTTACAGGTGATCAAAGTCGTACTCGGGCCTAACAGTGCCATGCGGCCTGGTTTTGTGTTGCTGCCTTTAGATTTGACTGAGCCGTTGCCGTTGACGATTTTGGCCGGCACTATTTGCCTGACTCCCGGCACTGTCAGTGCTGAATTACTACCGCGTAATGCAGACAAACCACAGTTCTTGTTATTACACGTGCTCGATCTGCAAGATGAAGCAAGTTTGATCGCAGAGCTGAAACAGCGTTATGAAAATCCGCTGAAGGAGATTTTTGCATGTTCAGTCTGATCCTGATTGCTGTAATGAGTGTGATCGTGTTTGCTCTGCTGTTAAATGGCCTTTCATTATTGCGTGGCCCGAATCTGGCAGACCGTTTGCTGGCGCTGGATACGATGTATATCAACAGTATCGCGCTATTGCTGGTATACGGTGTTTATGTGTCGACCCAGCTGTATTTTGAAGCGGCGCTGCTGATTGCGATGCTGGGGTTTGTCAGTACAGTTGCGGTCTGTAAGTTTATGCTACGCGGCGATATTATCGAATAGGAGGCTGGATGAGCTTACTGGAGTGGGTGCTTGGTGGCTTGTTGTTGTTAGGCGCATTATTTGTGTTATTGGGGTCGGTCGCGTTGCTGAAGTTACCGGATTTTTATACCCGGTTGCACGGCCCGACAAAAGCCACAACGCTTGGGCTTGGCAGCCTTGTGCTTGCGTCCATGCTGTATTTTAATCTGCATCAGCAGACGTTGAGCCTGCAACAACTGTTGATTGCATTGTTTTTGTTTATTTCAGCGCCGGTGACTGCACACATGCTGATTAAGGTGGCGTTACACCATCGGCTTAAAGCCTGTGACAACACGCAGGGACAGGAACAATTACCAAAAGACTGAAACCGCCAGGCTGACGTGCCGGCTGCGGCGCACTTCAGTTTTCGTCGAAACCGGCACGGATCAGCGCGGTGACCGCTATTAGCGCAGCTTCAGCCTGCTCACCGCTGGTGACCACATCAACATTTTTACCTTTACTGCTGGCCAGCATTAACAATGCCAGTACGCTACTGGCATCGGCACTGCGGCCATCCTGTTGCAGTTCAATTTTGGCATCAAATTGCATACATAGCTGCGCCAGCTTGGTTGCTGCACGGGCATGCAGACCCAGTTGATTGACGATGGTGACAGTATCTTTAAAGCTATTTGCCATGGTGACGGACTAACTCCCGGTGGCGGATCTGCACGTCTTCGCGTAAAGCCCGGAAGCTCTCTGCCAAAGATTCAACAATATAAACCGAACGATGTTGTCCACCGGTACAACCGATGGCAATCGTCAGGTAACTGCGATTATTGCGTTCGAGGTGTGGTAACCAGGTACTGATGAAGCTGTTGATTTGCCAGGTATATTTAGCAACAACCGGCTGCGCTTCCAGATAATCTTTCACGGGTTGATCAAGGCCCGTCAGGATCTTCAGTTCAGGTTCCCAATGCGGATTAGGCAGGAAGCGGGCGTCAAACACAAAGTCTGCGTCTTTCGGGATGCCGTATTTAAAGCCAAAAGACTCAAATAACATCACCAGACGACCGGTTTTTTGTCCGAGGATCCGTTCGCGCAACTGCTCGGTCAGCTGATGCACATTCAGTTCTGTGGTGTCGATATACAAGTCGGCGCGACTGGAGATTGGATCGAGCAGCTGCTGCTCGCGCTGAATAGCTTCGTCCAGTGACATCGCCTGATGCGACAGCGGGTGCAGCCGGCGGGTTTCACTGAAACGTTTGATCAGACTGGTATGGTCGGCATCGAGGTACAGGATGGTCAGTTCAACTTTACGCGGCAGATACGACAGGATCTCGGTGAGTTCCTCCGGTTCCTGCGGCAAGTTGCGCACATCGATACTGACAGCGACCCGTTCATATTGCCCCATCACAGCATTGGCGAGAGTAGGCAACAAATTGACCGGAATGTTGTCAACGCAGTAGTAGCCCAAATCTTCCATCACCCGTAACGCAACGGATTTCCCTGAGCCTGACCTGCCGCTGACAACCAGTAATTTCATTTGGCGGTGCCTGTGTCAGCGTGGCTGAGCAGTAGCTGATACAGGGCCTGATCAGTGCCGGCATGACGGATTTTTCGTGTCAGATCCTTTTGACTGAGCAGGCGGGCGATGCCGGCTAACGTCGTCAAATGCGTCTGGCACTGATTTTCCGGAATGAGGATGGCGCAGAAGATATCCACGGCCTGATTGTCAATTGCATCGAATTGGATGGCATCCTGACTGACGACAAACACCAGTACAGGGGTGGTAACGCCTTTCAGTTTGCCATGAGGAATGGCAATGCCGCCGCCAATACCGGTTGAGCCAAGCTTTTCCCGCGCCATCAGCGCTTCAAACACAGTGGACTCAGACAATTCCGGCATATGCTGGTGTGCAAGCTCCGCGACGTATTCAAGGATGCGTTTTTTACTATTAAAAAGGACCGCACTTTTTGTGCAGTCCTCCGATAACATTGAGCTTAGGTTCATAAATCCAGAGTTCAGTGACGAGAAATCTTCTCTTTGTGTTTGATGACCTGACGATCCAATTTATCGATCAACAGGTCAATCGCGGCGTACATGTTATCATCTTCACACTGCGCAAACACCTCTCCGCCGTTTAAATGCAGTTTGGCTTCGGCGATTTGTTTTAACTTTTCGACATTGAGCACGACATGCACATTGTTGATATGTTCAAAATGCTTTTCAAGCTTGGCAAATTTGCTGTCTACATATTCTCTCAGTGCTGCAGTAATTTCTACATGACGACCAGTTAGATTAATTTGCATAGACATTTCCTTCTTAGGTGAGCACTTACTTAGAGCAAGCTCTTACGTTGATTAGACGGCGGAATATAAAGAGATTCCCGATACTTGGCGATGGTGCGCCGTGCGACGTTTATCCCCTGTTCCGACAGGATCTCGGCCATTCTGCTATCGCTGAGCGGTTTGGCCGGATTTTCCGCCGCCACCAATTTCTTAATAAAGGCCCGGATCGCGGTTGACGAACATTCGCCACCACTCTCTGTACTGACATGACTGGAAAAGAAGAACTTAAGTTCAAAAATTCCGCGCGGGGTATGCATATATTTCTGGGTAGTGACCCGGGAAATTGTTGATTCATGCATGCCGACCATCTCTGCCACATCATTCAGCACCATCGGCTTCATGGCTTCTTCGCCATGTTCAAAAAACGCCTGTTGTTGCTGAACAATACAGTTGGCTACTTTTAATAACGTTTCGTTGCGACTCTCCAGACTCTTCAGGAACCATTTGGCTTCCTGCAGATGCGAGCGGATAAACTGGCTGTCTGATGAATTGCGTACTTGCCGCGACATCGCCGCGTATTGTTCATTAATTCTGATTTTCGGGAAGGCGTCGGGATTCAGTTCGACCATCCAGCGGCCTTTGACTTTCTTCACCGACACGTCCGGCACCGTATACTGCTGTTCCTGCCGGATCACATCCGCGCCAGGGCGGGGATTCAGGCTGTGGATGAGTCGCATCACTTCGCGCAGATCATCCTCTTTCAGTTTAGACACGCGCATCAGAGAACGGAAATCACGATTGGCTAAATATTCGCTGTGATGCTTAATTATTTCGCAGGTTTCTTTCAGGAAAGGCGTCTGCGGGTCAAACTGGCGCAACTGAATCAATAAACATTCCTGGATTGTGCGGGCGCCCACACCAACCGGGTCAAAAAGTTGGATCCGTTTCAGCACGGCTTCCACTTCGTCTGCTTCGATATCATCAAGGCCCAATGATTCGAGCACGTCCTCACAGCTGATGGTCAGCAGGCCGTTTTCGTCGATGGCTTCGATAATAATTTCGGCAATGGCGCGGTCCGTTTCACTAAACGGCGTCAGCTGCATTTGCCAGCGCAGATAGTCTTGTAAGGTTTCGGTGGTTTCGCCCTGGAACACGGTATCTTCGTCAGGAGAGCCTGTGCCTGATACCGGGGCTGCACTGACCAGATCGTCCCAGTTGCTGTCGAGAGGTAAATCTTCTTTGATGTTCTGTTCGGTCATTGACTCGCTGCTGTCCGGCACTTCCGGTTCAGCATATTCATCAGCGCTGTTATGTTCAGGCGCAGGGTCAGTATTTTGCAATTCATTGCCACTGGGGGCTTCGGAAAAACTAAATTCATCTTCGGCTTCGAGCAGCGGGTTGGCGTCCAGTGCTTCCTGGATTTCCTGTTGCAATTCAATGGTCGACAGCTGAAGCAGCTTGATAGCTTGCTGCAGCTGAGGCGTCATTGTTAGTTGCTGTCCAAGCCGAAGTTGTAAAGATGGCTTCATGTACTTCTTGTCACTCCTGACGACCAGCTGGGGACTGGTTTTTTGCTAACTATAGCCTGAATTGATCACCGAGGTATACATCTCTGACTTGCTGGTTGGCTAATACCTCAGCCGGTGTACCAGAGGCGATCAACTCCCCATGACTGACGATATAGGCGATCTCACAAACATCAAGGGTCTCGCGGACATTATGGTCGGTAATTAATACGCCGATGCCACGATTACGCAGGTGCTGGATGATTTTTTTGATGTCGAGCACTGAAATTGGATCCACACCGGCAAATGGCTCGTCCAGCAGAATGAAGGCCGGATTGGCAGCCAAAGCACGGGCGATTTCAACCCGACGCCGTTCGCCACCGGACAAGCTCATGCCCAGACTGTTACGGATATGGGTGATATTAAACTCATCCAGCAGCTCGTCGGCCGTTTGTTCGCGCTGATCTTCGGTCAGATCTTTGCGGATCTGCAGGATCGCCATCAGGTTTTCAAACACTGTTAATTTGCGGAAAATCGAGCTTTCCTGTGGCAGATAACCGATCCCCTGGCGGGCGCGGGCGTGGATCGGGTCAAAAGTGATGTCCTGACCGCCTAAAGTGATTTGGCCTTTGTCAGACGGCACCAGACCAACAATCATATAAAATGTGGTGGTCTTGCCGGCACCATTTGGACCTAATAGCCCGACAATTTGACCGGCACCTACTTCAAGACTGACATCTTTGACTACCTGGCGGCCTTTGTAACTCTTCGCCAGGTGCGCAGCAACAAGCTTTTTCACCCTATTTTCCTTCAGAGGTAAAGATAGTTGTGACCCGCTCTTTGCCTTTTTCACCTTCAGCACTGAGTTGTTGTTTTAGCAGGTCATATTCAATTTTGGCGCTGCGTACCAGGCTGCCACTTTGCGTGATCTCCGCTTTGCCGGTCAGTGTCAGCACCCGGGTTGCCATCGCATAACGAATTTCTTC
>JAIXSW010000301.1 GCA_027484495.1 Gammaproteobacteria bacterium | reverse complement strand
TGTTACTGCAGCAGCAATTCCCTGAGATTAAAATTGTGCCGACGTCACATTATGACGAGAGCCTCGAACTGCTGCAGCAAGGACAAGTCAATTTCGCCATCGACACACTGATGGTCACCGGCGGCACTTTGCGCAAACCGGAATACAGCAATCTGCGCATGCATTTGCCGCCAGACATGCCGGTGACGCCGTCATTGTTTGCCGTGCGTAAAGACTACCCGCAGCTATTACAAATCATTGATCAGGGCTTGCGGACCTTGTCGGACGCCGACCGCACTGAGATCCGTAACCGCTGGTTCCTGCTGGATTTTGATCCTGATTTGGCGCAGGACCGGGTCTATACGTTGGTGTTGCAGGTGGTCGGCGCGGGGATATTGCTGTTTGCTGTGGTGTTTTTCTGGAATATGTCATTGCGCCGTGAAGTGGGGTTACGCCGTGACATGGAACAAAAAATGCGGTTTATGGCCACGCATGATGATCTGACGCAGCTCGCCAACCGGGCCTTATTGCAAGAGCGTTTGGAGCAGGCTGTTCTGCAACATGCGCGGCATCAGGAAAAGCTGGCGTTGTTATTCATTGATTTAGATGGCTTTAAAGCGGTCAATGACAGTTTTGGCCACGATGTCGGTGACGAACTACTGACCCGGGTCGCTGCCATGCTGAAATATTGTGTGCGCAAAAGCGACACAGTGGCCCGTTTTGGTGGCGATGAATTTGTCGTGTTATTAACCGGTCTATTAGATCGGGATGATGCAGCGATCGTGGCAGAGAAAATTTTGCTGCAATTAGCTGAACCGGTGCAACTGTCGGTCAGTCAGGCCAAGATAGGTGCCAGTATTGGCATCGCTTTGTATCCGGACGATGGCATCGACAGCAACAGTCTGTTGAAATCGGCTGATAGTCTGATGTACCTGGCCAAACAAAGCGGCAAGGGGCAATACCGATTCAGCCGCTGATGTGCATCGCACACTGTTGTGGCTTTCTGTCCAGATTGGCGATTTGGGGCCGTGACATTGTCGGTCATTTCTATATAATTGGCGCTCATTTTTCCGCTGTAAGCGCAGCTCGACCGGTTTAAAGGATAAGTACATGCGTAGCCATTATTGCGGTGCACTAACCGCGCAACACGTAGGTCAACAGGTTTCATTATGTGGTTGGGTCAATCGTCGCCGTGATTTGGGCGGGTTGATTTTCGTTGATCTGCGTGACCGTGAAGGTCTGGTACAGGTGTTCTTTGATCCGGATCTGACCGAGTTGTTCGAACAGGCCGCTGAATTACGTGCTGAATTTTGCGTAAAAATCGAAGGCAATGTCAGAGCCCGGCCGGATTCTCAGGTCAATGCCGACATGGCAACAGGCGCTGTTGAAGTGTATGCATCGAGCCTGACCATTTTAAATAAATCGCCGGCGTTACCGCTGGATTTTAATCAAAACAATTCTGAAGAGCAGCGGCTGAAATACCGTTATCTTGATTTGCGTCGCCCGTTGATGAGCGACCGCCTGAAGTTCCGTGCCAAGGTCACCAGTTTTGTCCGTAACTTTATGGACAGCCATGGTTTTATGGATATTGAAACACCGATCCTGACCAAAGCCACGCCTGAAGGCGCCCGCGATTATCTGGTGCCAAGCCGTACGCATAAAGGCCAGTTTTTTGCTCTGCCACAATCACCGCAATTGTTTAAACAATTGCTGATGATGGCTGGCATGGACCGTTATTATCAAATCGTTAAATGCTTCCGCGACGAAGATTTACGCGCAGACCGTCAGCCTGAATTCACCCAAATCGATATCGAAACCAGTTTTATGACTGCGGTTGAAGTGCGGGCTGTGACCGAAAAAATGGCACGCCAGCTGTTCAATGAAATGCTGCAGGTTGACCTTGGCGAGTTTCCGCAAATGACCTACAACGAAGCGATGCGTTTGTATGGTTCAGACAAGCCCGATCTGCGTAATCCAATGTCTTTTGTTGACATTGCTGATTTAGTAAAAGACGTTGAATTCAAAGTGTTTTCAGGCCCGGCTAACGACCCGAAAGGCCGTGTAGTAGCATTAAAAGTGCCAGGCGCAGCAGAAAAGGTTTCGCGTAAAGACATTGATGGTTATACCGCTTTTGTTGGCATCTATGGTGCCAAAGGTCTGGCCTGGCTGAAAGTGAACGACATCAATGCCGGCGTAGAGGGTATTCAGTCGCCGGTCGCGAAGTTCCTGACTCCGGAAATTATTGCGGAAGTGCTGACACGCACTGGCGCGCAAAACGGTGACCTGATTTTCTTCGGTGCTGACCGTTATAAAGTGGTGTGTGAAGCGATGGGCGCTTTGCGCTTGAAACTGGGCGAAGAGCTTGGCCTGACTGTGCCGGGCTGGCGCCCGCTGTGGGTCATCGATTTCCCGATGTTTGAAGAGAACGATGACGGCAGCTTCTCCGCAGTGCATCACCCGTTTACGTCACCACTGGATACTGATGCTTTCCTCAATACGCCAATGACGGATTTAGATCTGGGCAATTTGCTGTCAAATGCCTACGACATGGTGCTAAACGGTACTGAACTGGGTGGTGGCTCTGTGCGGATCCACTCGTCCGACGTACAGGCTAAAGTCTTCCAGTTACTCGGCATCAGCGATGAAGAAGCGGCTGAAAAGTTTGGCTTCCTGTTAGAAGCGCTGCGCTACGGTGCACCACCGCATGCCGGTCTGGCTTTTGGTCTGGACCGTCTGGTGATGCTGATGACCGGTGCAACATCTATTCGTGATGTGATGGCATTCCCGAAAACAGCGACAGCCGCTTGTCCGTTAACCGACGCACCAGGATTTGCCAATCCACAACAGCTTGCCGAGCTGAGTGTGCAGGTTGTGATTAAAGAACAGAAATAACAGGCTGTGAATAAACAGTAAAACGGCGACTTTGGTCGCCGTTTTTATCTGCATCGCCGCGATACATTGATTGCTGCGCCGAAACTTTGTTTTCGGCTGATAAAGGAGACCATGATGGCCGGACATAGTAAATGGGCCAATATGAAGCACCGCAAGGCGCGTCAGGATGCCAAAAAAGTCAAAATATTCACCAAGTTGATCCGCGAACTGACGGTAGCCGCCAAACAAGGGCCGGATCCGGATGGTAATCCCCGTTTACGCACCGCCATCGCCAAGGCCTTAGTGAATAACCTGTCCCGTGATGTGATAGACCGCGCGGTAAAACGTGGCGCCGGCGACAGTGACGGTGAAAATTTTGAAGAGCTGGTCTATGAGGGTTATGGTCCGAATGGCGTTGCCATCATCGTTGAAACGCTGACCGACAATCATAAAAGAACCGTGCAGGACGTGCGCAGCGCATTCACCAAATATGGTGGCAACCTGGGCACCAATGGTTCCGTCTCTTACTTATTCAGTCGGCAGGGTACGCTGAGTTTTGCCCCCGGCGTCAATGAAGATCAACTGATGGAGCTTGCACTGGATGCCGGCGCTGATGACGTAGTGATGCATGACGATGGTTCTGCTGAAGTCGTCACCACACCAGACGCTTTTGTCGATGTGAAAGAACGTCTGGAACAAGCAGGCTTATTGGCTGAGCACGCTGAAGTCAGCCTGGTGCCGTCGACCAAAGCGGAGATCGATGCCGATACCGTGGTGAAATTCTTTAAACTGATTGATATGCTTGAAGATTTTGATGATGTGCAAAACGTATATCACAACGCTGATATCGCCGATGACGTCTTGGCGCTGGTAGAATAGTGAATATTATTCTGGGGATTGACCCGGGAAGCCGGTTGACCGGTTACGGTGTGATCCGTCAACACGGCAGTAAATTTGAATACATTGCCAGTGGCTGTATCCGGATGACGCTGACTGAGATGCCGGACCGGCTGAAGCAAATCTTTGACGGCGTCAGCCAGATTATTTTGCAAACCCAGCCGACTGTGTTTGCGATAGAGCAAGTTTTTATGGCCCGCAATCCGGATTCTGCACTGAAACTGGGCCAGGCCCGCGGCGCAGCGATCGTCGCGGCAAAATTTGCTGATCTGGAGGTCTACGAATATTCGGCCCGTCAGGTCAAGCAGTCCGTAGTAGGCACTGGGGCTGCCGCCAAAGAACAGGTGCAGCATATGGTCAGGTCTTTACTCAAGCTACCGGCTAACCCGCAGGCCGATGCCGCCGACGCCTTGGCTGTAGCATTGTGCCATGGCCATACGCAGCAAAGTCTGATCCATTTGGCCGGTCAGGCCAGTAAGACGGTGCGTGGCCGCTTGCGTTAATGTAACTTAATACAAATCCTTCTTACGAAGTTTTCAGGCAGGTATTCATGATTGGGCGGTTACGCGGTGTCGTGCTGGAAAAGCAGGCGCCGGAAATTTTATTGGAAGTGGGCGGTGTCGGTTATGAAGTGCAGTTGCCGCTGACCAGTTTTTACAGTCTGCCTGCGACTGGTCAGGAAGCGGTTATTTATACCCATTTTGTTGTGCGCGAAGATGCACAGCTGCTGTACGGCTTCAGTTCTGTTGCCGAGCGTAGTCTGTTTCGACAGCTGATTAAAGCGAACGGTATTGGGCCAAAAATGGCGTTGACCATTTTATCCGGCCTGACCGCCAGTCAGTTTGTCCGTTGCGTGCAGGCCAATGACATCAGCACGCTGGTGAAACTGCCCGGTGTGGGAAAGAAGACGGCCGAACGCTTGTTAGTGGAAATGCGCGACAGGTTAAAAGACTGGGGGTTGAATATCGACACGCCGATCACCGACCATCTGGTGCTGGGCGATGATGAAGTCCAACAATTTGCGTTGCAGGATAGTCCGGAGCAGGATGCAGTCGGCGCCTTGTTAAGCCTTGGTTATAGTCAGTCGCAGGCGGCAGCGGCAGTTAAAAAAGTATTCAAACCAGAGCTTAGCAGTGAACAGCTTATCAAAGCTGCTCTCAAATCAATGATTTAAGAAAAGGCCAGAATAATGATCGAAGCGGATCGCTTGGTAGCACCGACAGCACGCATTGAAGAAGAAGTCATAGATCGGGCGATCCGGCCCAAGTCGCTGGCCGATTACACCGGTCAGGACCACGTGCGGGCACAAATGGCGATTTTTATCGAAGCGGCACGGGGCAGGGCAGAGCCCCTGGATCATTTACTTATTTTCGGTCCACCTGGTTTGGGTAAAACCACGCTGGCGATGATTGTCGCCAATGAAATGGGCGTAAATATCAAACAAACGTCTGGACCTGTGCTGGA
>JAIXSW010000267.1 GCA_027484495.1 Gammaproteobacteria bacterium | reverse complement strand
GCTTGCGCCTTGGCTTCCAACACCCGCTTCAGATAGTTGTGGTTAGCCAGTGGCTTGTTTTCGCCCTGATGACGTTTGTTGTGAATGCTTTGCACGGTTTCGCGCAGTGCCTCGGCCAACAATGGCTGGTTAGATGTCAGGGCCAGTGTTTCCTGCGCCAGATTTAAGGCTCGGCCATTAGATAAGTCTTGCTTCGCTGGCCGGAACAGGCCCAGATAACTCACCAGTGCTGGCGCCAGCTGGTAACCCAGCTTTGACATCAGGCCAAGCAACTGCCTGCCGGCTTCATCTTGGATCAATGCATCCAGCTGAATGTGACTGTGACAAACAGGACAGCGGCCTAACTTCATGCACTCTGCCCTTCATAAATTCGTTGCCATTTCGACAGCACCTGGCTGTAACTGGCTTGTGGGTGGATTTCGTGGCCGTCAGAACGTAAAGCTTCGAACATCTCACGCCGGCACCAGCGCTTTAAGGACTCCAGCACTTTCACGGCCATGCCATCCTGCAGCCACTGCACTTCAGCCACGCCCATGCCGCCATTCATTTCAGCGGTCATGCGCTGCACCCAGCTATTCAAAGCGGTTTCACTGCCATTGTTCAGAAACTCAGCCTTGGCCATAAACACCCAAATTGCGCGGATCACCGCCCGGATATCTTGCGGGCCATCGGTACTGGTTGGGCTTAGGCGTTTTTGCCCAGGTTTAACCGGCTTTTTAACGACTTTAAAACCCAGATTAACCATGGCATCCAGCACAGCCTGCAGTTCTGCAATGGTCAGCTGAGTGCTGCTTGTTTTGCCTTTGCCGTGGTGGGCCAATAGCGCCCGATAGCTTTCGTCGGCCATGTGCAGTTGGCTTTTGCCTATGTGGAGCATCTTTATCAAATGCTGCTTTGATGTTTTCGTCTGCAAAACTGTTTACCTCTTCGCTGCTCATCAGTACCCAGCCACGACGCTGGATAGACAGCCCGGTCATCAATACCGGACTGTTTCGCTTCACACGGTTTTATGAAATTCGACAAACTCCTGCAGCTGCTCAACGCTCTCGCAAGTGTTTTCGAACCAGTTCCAGAGTGTGTCTTCGTCGATGCCGGCTGTACTGGCAATGCCTTTCATAAGGCATTCATAGCCAGGCACTTGCGGCCATACGTCCAGCTTGTAAAGCACACAAAGTGAAACCATGTGCTGGCGCATTTCCCATAAGGCTTTGGTCAGTTCATCCATCCCTTAGCCTCCCCGTTTGGCAGTTCGCCATTGCCGAGTACCCAGAGCAATGCGGCTGCAACGCCTTGCTCAAAGGTGTCACCAGGATGGTTAGTGACGTACTGTTCTCTAATGGCCAATGACACCGCGATTTCACGCTGAATGGCTTCATCATCTGGCCGTGGAACTGGTTTGCGTGCTGGAGCTGTCATAACTGCACCGCCGCGATATCCAGAGGAATAGACCGGTACATATCTGAATCGCCGATGCGCTCATAAACCCGGATGTAAGCCTTACTGCCAACAACCTGCACGGCTTCACCAATTGCGGTCATGGCTTTAAGCCAACGCTCGTCTTTGATATCGAGGCGACGCAGGCCTAACACGCGGCTGGTGCTGATGTTGCCAGCCTTATCGGTGTTAAAGGCGTTGGCCACGATGGCTTTTAATTCCGGTGCAGCACCGGCTGTCCAGTCAGCCAGGCATTCGTCAATCAATGCCCGCGCAGCCTGCAGCCGTTCATCAAATTGCAGATGTTCCTGAATAGCGCGCTGCACTTTATAGCGACCGTCAAAGCTATACAGCGTCAGGTTGCCTTTTTTGCCGCCGACGTTGGTGTCGTATTGCTCCAGCGACAGGTCAACAAAAGCCGCGATGTCAGCAAAAGCTGAAGTCTTGAACTTGGCCATTAACTGGCTCAGTTCATTGGCCTTTTGCACCAGTTCATGCACCAAATCATTCCGTGCCCGGTCAATCGGCTTTACCATTTCCAAAGGGATTAACGCACCCTGAGCGTTCTGCCAGTAGCCGGCAGGAATTGCATGTGTAGAAGTATCCATGGGGTCTCCAATAGCGATGGTTGTTGGCGGGTTACTGCATGGCCGAATCGTCGGCATTCCAGGTGACTAAACACCCGTTAAACGGCGCGGCCATAATTCTTTCTGGCGCAGCGCCACGCTCACGGATACAGCGGATCTCTGTACCCTTTGGCGTTTTGCTGGCCGGTGGTGTGCTGATGGTGATGATTGGCTGCGCTTGATTCATGCTCAGCCCAATCACTTTGTAGCCGCGTTTATCCAACAGGTTCACTGCGTTGGTGGCGTCGCGGAGCGCCAGCTTGATAGCGTTAGTATTTTTCATGGTCATTTGTCCATCCTGTTGAATTTAATGCTCAAACTCACTAACTCAGCCTGCAGTAACTCGATCAATTGCAGTGCCCCACCGCCTTCTGATTCAACCTGCCGTTTTAGGCGACCGATTACTGCCGCAGCGTCGTAATGTGAGGACGACTTAGTTCGGTCTGTTCTGGCTTCGAGCGCCACCCCCTGTGTTACCGGCAAATCCGAATGCTGGCATCCAGACCGGCACGCTTTGTACAACCTGAGTTTTTGCGGATTGCTTGTGTAATGGTTCTTTTGATGCTGTTGACATGTATGCCAGGCAATATTGCCCAGAACTGGACAGCTAACAGATTTCGCCATATACACGCTTTCAACTAATGCTTGGATGCGCCCCATATCCCCTGGATATTTTTCATTGACGACCTGGCTGACGACCGTATTACTAACGCCAAGCTTTTCCGCAACTGGGCGTTGCCCGTTAAGCTCTACCTGCTCCCGAAGAACTGTTAACCACTTCATGAATTACTGTCCTTCTGCAAATACGGATAGAGCTTTTGTTCGTTTTGGTCCCAACAAGCACAACTATCGCGTCTGCCAATCGGAGCTTTGGGACCTGTATCTCTTATGAGATGCCAACATGTTTCAGTTCCGGCCCTATCTTTTGGTGAGAGATGCTTACTCACTCGACGCCCTCGGATGTATCCCGCTTTTTCAAGCTCAGCCAGATAGTTTTTGATGCTCTTTGGAGAGCACCCGGTAACTGACTCAATAGTTGCAGCAGTTGTAGTTCTGTTGATCCGCAGGCTGTTCCAGACAAGCTGCCGACCCGTTGTCCCGTTGCGTTTTTTGGCAGCGCCCCGGTTACGCCCCTTACCAAATACTGGGGCAGAGTCGTTTTGCGCGATCACTTTGTATACAAGCGGATTTCCTTGAACCCCACGGCCACGCTCAACGGCAACAAACCCTTGCTTCTCTAGTCTTTTGATAATTGTTCTGCACAGTTCAAGTTCCATCTCAACGGCATTAGCTACGTCGGAAGTCGTGAAGCACTCCGCTTGCTTCATAAAGTTCCAAGCTAATTCGCTTTGGCTCATGCATGACTCCTGCTCAACGATGGTTCAGGAACAGTTGGCCATCACCCCAAGCGGCGCGGTCGATAAAGCTCTCGCCACTTGCAATTGCTGCGCGCTCTACTTTTTCTAAAGCGATTAGTATCCGGCGGACCTCGCCACCGGACCGTTGCCGGATGTATTCCAGCAAGTCCTCACCAACAGAAATTCGCTCATCCAGCAGTTCTTGTGAAAATTTGAAAACGTCTTCCAAATCAGCTGCTTTGAATTCAACCCACTCACTAATCCGGTTGAAAAGCTGTTTACGATGTGAAATACGTCGGGCAATTTCTTCCATCCCGATCAGGACAATTGGCTGCTCTGTGCTGTCATATAAGTCGCGGATGGTTTCCATCGTTTTTGGCTGGCCAACGATATGGTCTGCTTCATCAATAAACAGAGATAAAGCTCTCTCATTCATTGCACGGACGATGAAATCGACCATCTTTCTGAGTGGATACATCGGTTCAGAACCAATTTCGGTCATGACTCGCGCCAGGAAGCTACTTGCTGTATCTGTCGCGTAACAACGGACGTAAAGCGGCTGCTGACCTGCAACTGTCAGCTCATTAAACATGTAGGTCACTGTTGTCGTCTTGCCGAAACCACTAGGGCCATGGATAAGACCGATCCCCGGAGTGATCATGCTCCGAGTCAGCAACGTCTCGAACATATGCTGTGTCCGGACCACGTTTTTCACTTCGACTGTTTTATTCTTCATCTATATACTCCGTGTTGTAGATTGCATGGCTTTGCAACAGCCATACGATTTGCTTGGCAGGCGCGCGTTAGGGCTCAACCGTTAGCGCGCTTGCCCTCTTCTAAAATTCTGTCTAATCGTTTTCTGGTCATGGTGTGAGTCAGTCGGAACTGCGTTAACCAACTTTGCTCACGCTCAGTGAGTTGTCGGGCTAGACTTTCTCTGGTAAGCCATTCAGCTTGTTCGTGTTCTGTCCGCAGCACTTTGCTTGTTTGCTCTTGCAACACTTCTTTGCGACGTTCCAGCTCTTCACGTCTGGCGCTAATGGCATGCAGTTCTTCTTCTGTGTACCGACTTTCCGATTTATTGACCAATAAGCTGGACGCACTTTTGCTCAGCGCATTTAACGCTTCATTGGAAGTATCAAACTGTGTTGGGTTGAATCCTACGATGGCCTGATTGGCTATTTTTTTCTGCGCAAGCTCGACTGCCGCCAACTGATTAATCCCGAATTGCTGCTGCAGGTTTTCAGCAGTGCGCTTAAAGTCCCTAAGCCCTTTCATGGCGTTTTTACGGCGTTCTTTGAATTCCGCGGGGTCAATATCGCGTCCGATAAGGTCCATATTTACTGCTTCGACATAGGTGTCACCCCATGAATCCACTGGATAAAGTGTTGCCCGGCCCACATCTGATGGGTCTAAAAAAACTCTGACACTTTTCCGGTTCCATTTGCTTTCCATCAGCTCCGGTGCAGTAAATCTGATGTTCATTATTGAAACGCCACCGCGAACAACTGTCGCCGTCCCAACAAAGTTCAAAAGCAGGTCTAAACTGTGAGGATTTGCAGGTAAACGAGGGCGATAACCAGATTCCGCATAGACCTGGAGCGGAGTTTTACCCTCTAATCCAGAATGCGGTTTATGGTGGTAGTCATAGTTCAAGTAATCGTCGAGAATCTCTTGAAGTGCGCTTGGCGTCAGTGATAGGTCAAGTAACTTCCGGTCCCGATTACGTCTCTCCGCACCAATACTTTCTGCGAAACTTTGCATTTC
>JAIXSW010000005.1 GCA_027484495.1 Gammaproteobacteria bacterium | reverse complement strand
GGCGCCTTACAGTCACTTTTAAATATAATATTTATAAATCAGAAACTTACACTTCTAAAACGCCAGATTTTACGACCAGCGGTTTCACATGAAAAATGCAGCAGAGCACGGAGGGAAACCAACTGACGATAACGCTGGCAAGATACTGCGGTGTAAATTTGCCAGAGCCACTCACTTCGTGACTCTGGCAGATAACTAAAATTTCAGGCTATCTGCAGCGCTTGCAGACTACCTGCAGCCGCAGCTGCGGCTCAGGCCTTACACAGATGCACTGTCACTTCTTCGCGGTCGTGAAACAGGTGACGGACCTGGAATTTAACTTTTAAGCCAGCTTCGTCAAAACGTTGCTGCATTTCTGCCAGTACTTCCTGCACTGTTTCATAACGTTTTTTCATCGGCAGTTTCAGGTTAAAAATACTTTCCTGACACCAGCCATTGATCAGCCAGTCGCAGATCAGCTGGCCTACCCGCTGCGGTTTTTCAATCATGTCGCAGACCAGCCAGTACACGTTGAATTTTTCCGGTTTGTACTTAAAGCCGTCGACCATAAAATGTTTAACTTGGCCGGTATTCATCAGGCTTTCCGCCATGGCGCCGTTGTCGATAGCAACGACCATCATCGAGCGCTTGACCAACTGATAAGTCCAGCCGCCGGGGCAAGCGCCTAAATCGACCGCGCGCATACCAGATGCCAGCCGGGTGTCCCACTCATCACGCGGGATAAATTCGAGGAAAGCTTCTTCAAGTTTCAGCGTGCTGCGGCTTGGTGCTTCTGACGGGAACTTCAGCCGGCGGATGCCGTTTTCCAGCGAGTTGTTGTTCTCAGGGTATGACATTGCCAGCAAGGCTTTTTGCCCGCTTTGCATAAACAGGTGCAATACCGGTGCGCGTAAATTTTCTTTTTTCAGCATCACGCCGGCCTGACGCAGGCTTTGGCGCAGCGGCACTGTTAATTTACGTGCCAGCGTCGACAGCTCTTTGCCGTCGTTGGTGTCCGGATATTCAATCCGCAGCTCACCAATGCCGCTGACTTCGGCGCCGAGCAACGTTTCCAGCACTGGCGCGATGCGATCAGTAGACGGCAGTTCTAGCCAATCGCCAATGACTAAGGCCCACTGGCGGATAAAAATCAGTTTAGAAAACGGGAAGTCAATTAAAAACCGGTCCAGCGCGTCGCCGTCATAGGCTTCAAAAATGACAAAAGCATCATTGGCTTTGAGCTTACAAAAGCCAAACACACCATGTTGGCCGGCTTTGTCCTGAATTTCTGCCGCACATTCTTTTTCAAAACCTGAGCGGCAATACATCAACAATTGTTTCATTAGTTCTTCCGAAGCCAGGGCAGCAACATTAAGCCTACCCAGCAAAAAATCAGCATCTGACCGCCAATCGGTGCCAACTGGCGCCAATACAGCGGTAACTCAAATAATCCGGCCCAAACAGTGTAGACAAAACACCAAAGGCCCAGATGAAAACCCAACATCACCATGCCAAGCAGCGCTTGCTGCGGCCGGTTGAATTCGTCACGCCAACCGCCATCACGCGGCAGGCAATACAGCGACAGCACTAACAGCGCAATCGCCTGAAACGCCAGCACGCCGGTACTGGAGACCAGCCGGCTAAATTCTTCTGTGACCATCACAAACTGAAAATGATGCGAAATCGCAGCGCTCATGCCAACAACCGCAGCGCCGTACAAACCGCACAGACTCAAACTCAGTTTCCAGATCCATTGCATGTGGTTACTCCTTGGTTGTTATAGGCGCCTAAACAGCCTGCTGACTGCGGATAAATGCCGCTGCCGCTGTTGCCGCTTGCACAAATGCCGCATCCGGCGCTGTCGCAGTTTGCCGGCCCCGGCTTTTCGGCAACGCAAAATCGTGATCTGCCAGCGCTAGTTCCAGCACAGTTGCCGGCACAAAATCCAGTGACGAATCAGCCGCAGCTTGGCCGACACCGGCCTTTTGTAAATCTGCTGCACTGCCAAAAGCATCCCGGCTGCCCTGACAAATCAGCAGCGGTCGTTGTAACTGCTGCAGAAAACTGCTGCGCGACAAAATAACCTGGGCAGCTTTGACCGGATCTTTCGCCTTGGCCGGTGGACACAGCGGATAACCAAATACCAGCCCGCCTGCGACCTGCGGTGCTACTTCAGCACCTGCCAGATACAGGCTGATGACCCGACCACCTAAACTTTTACCAGCAAGCCACAACGGCACTTTTTCCGCGCCCACTGCAGCACTGTATTCGGTCTGGTTTAAGGCCTCAATCATCGTAGTAAGCTCTGGCAGCAGTTTTTCCGCTTTAGGCGCCACTTGCCGCTGGCCGGCCATAGTTTTTGCCATATAGGCAAAATTAGCGGCATGCACTTCAATGCCGCCGCCCGTTAACAATGGGATCAACTGCTGAAAAAAGGCCGACTGTACTGAAGCCCCGGCGCCATGCAACAACAATAACCGCGCCCGTGTTGGCTGGGTCGCCGCCGGATAAACCGATATAGTCATGGTTTAATCCTGCTCAGAGACCAGCGCAATATTAAACTGCTGCTCGTTAAATGCTTCCTGCTCCTGCGCCACCAGTCTATTCATCCAGTCGCGGAAAGCGGCAATTTTGCCAAGTTCAATCTGATTGTCGCGACACACCAGATAATAAGCATCTTTACTTTGCAACACGTGATTAAACGGCACTATTAGGCGACCCGAGGTAATGTCCGGCCGCGCCAGAATATTGTGCGCCAGTGCGACGCCCTGCCCATGAATAGCGGCCTGCAGCACCATCGCGGTATGGCTGAAAATCGGCCCCTGATTGACGTTAAAATGCTTAAACCCCTGACTGGTAAACCAGGCTTTCCAGGCTTCACGGGTGCCATCGTGCAACAGCGTATGAAAACGTAAATCTGCCGGTTCGTTTAACGGTTTGGCGCGGTTTAACAACATTGGGGAACACACCGGCACCAGATATTCAGTATGCAGCTTGTCGGCGTGCAGATTGCGCCAGCTGCCGCGGCCATAATAAATCGCTACGTCCACGTCGTCAGTCAGCGAGCCTTCTTCGTAGTCAACAGCGCGAATGCGCACATCAATATCCGGATTTAGCTCGCTAAACAGGCTTAATCGTGGTACCAGCCACTGGATGGCGAAACTGGGCGGCAGACTGACCGTCAACGAGCCTTTGGCGCCGCGTGCCAACAGTTTTTCAGTGGCTTCGTGTAATTGCAGGAAAATTTCTTTGATATCGAGGAAATAACCCTGGCCTTCTTCCGTCAGCAATAACGAGCGGTTTTTCCGCATAAACAACTTAAGGCCAAGATGGTCTTCCAGCGCTTTGATCTGATGGCTGATCGCCGCCTGAGTGACGAACATTTCCTCTGCCGCTTTGGTAAAGCTTAAATGGCGGGCGGCCGTTTCAAAGGCTTTTAATGCGTTCAGCGGCGGCAGGCGACGGGCCATAGGTCAGTTCCGGCTTAAGATTTAGCTTGTGGCACAT
>JAIXSW010000293.1 GCA_027484495.1 Gammaproteobacteria bacterium | reverse complement strand
TTTCAAAGTAAATATCTCGACAACGCCGACGCAGTTCTGGCGATGTATCATGATCAGGGGTTACCGGTGCTGAAACACAAAGGTTTCGGCCGTTCGGTCAATATCAGCCTTGGGCTGCCGCTGATCCGTACTTCAGTCGATCACGGCACTGCATTGGATCTGGCCGGCAAAGGTTTGGCAGATCCCGGTAGTTTTCAGCATGCGCTGGACCAGGCCATTTTTTTAGCGACTCAATCAAAAGCACAACATGACTGATAAAGTACACATGGGGCATCAGGCCCGTAAACGATTTGGCCAGAACTTCCTGCATGATCCGGCTGTGATTGAACGCATTGTCAAAGCGATAGCACCAAAACCGGGTGAGCACCTAGTTGAGATTGGTCCTGGTTTGGGTGCATTAACCGAACCAGTGGCGGAACGTTGTGGCCATCTGACCGTCGTCGAGCTGGACCGTGATTTAGCGCAGCGCCTGCGTGAACATCCGACGCTGGCTGATAAACTGACAATTTATCAAACGGATGCAATGAAGTTTGATTTCAGTCAGCTGATGCCAGAAAGCGGCAAACTCAAAGTATTTGGCAACCTGCCCTATAACATTTCTACGCCTCTGCTGTTTCACCTGTTTGATTTTGCCGACTGCATCGAGAATATGCATTTTATGCTGCAAAAAGAAGTGGTCGAACGGATGACTGCCGGACACGGCAGTAAAACCTACGGTCGGCTCAGTGTGATGACCCAGTTTTTCTGCCAGGCCATTCCGGTGGTGGAAGTAGGTCCAGGTGCTTTTAAACCAGCGCCAAAAGTTGACTCTGCAGTAGTCCGGCTGATCCCAAAACCGGTGGCAGAACGTGCTGACGTGCCGGTCGCTGTGTTAAACCGGGTTTGTCTGGAAGCCTTTAATCAAAGACGCAAAACGCTGCGGAACTGTTTCAGCAACTTCGCTACCGCTGCCGACATTGAAGCGCTGGGCATCAATCCGGGTCTGCGGCCAGAACAGTTGTCGGTCGGTGAGTTTATCCGTGTTGCCCAGTGGCTGGCGCAGCAACCGGATGCGATGGGTGTTGCGGTCAGCGCCGATGGAGATGTGTTGTGATTTACCAAATCCCGATCACCGTCGAAACGTTTTACATTGCGGGTCAGTCCGATGCTGCGGCCGAACGTTTTGTTTTTGCCTATACCATCACCATCCGCAATGAATCCGCCGCAGCAGTCAAATTACTGCGCCGTTACTGGTCGATCACCGACGCCAACGGCAAACATACTGAAGTCCGTGGCGACGGGGTAGTCGGTGAGCAACCGGAACTGGCACCAGGCTCCAGCTACACCTACACCAGTGGCGCCGTGTTGGAAACACCGGTCGGCACTATGCAGGGCCATTACGAGATGCAGACGACCGATGGTAACGAATTCGAGGCGCCGATCCCGCTGTTCCGGCTTGCTGTGCCCAATGTGCTGAACTAATGGCCCGTTATGTCATTGGTGATGTACAGGGCTGCTTTGATCAACTACAGCAGCTGCTGAGTTTAATTCAGTTTGACCCGACGCAGGACCAGCTATGGTTTTGCGGCGACCTGATTGCGCGCGGCCCGAAATCCCTGGAAACCTTGCGTTTCGTGAAAAATCTTGGTACTGCAGCAGTCACAGTACTTGGTAATCACGATCTGAACTTTTTGGCGAGTTTGCACGGGTATGGTCGGGTAAGCCCGGCCGACCAGCTTGACGCGTTATTACAAGCCCCCGATTTGACCGAACTGGCTGACTGGTTACAGCAACAACCGCTCATCCACTTTGACGAGACTGAGCAATTACTGCTGGTCCATGCCGGCCTGGCGCCCGAGTGGAGCATTGATACGGCGCTCAAAGCCTGTCATGCCGTCGAACAACAGCTGCGGACTGATCCGGTCAGTCTGTATGCACAGATGTATGGCAATAGCCCTGATTTATGGTCAGATGCAAATTCAACTTTTGAAAAATACCGGTTTACCATCAATAGTTGCAGCCGGATGCGTTACTGTTTTGCCGATGGCCGGCTCGAACTTCGACAGAAAGGCGAATTATCCGATAATCCGCTGTTGACCCCTTGGTTTGATTTCTGGTCTGATAGAGAACATCCAACGATCTTTTTTGGTCATTGGGCTGCGTTACAGGGTTACTCCCCTGTTTCGGGAATTCACGCGCTGGACACAGGTTGTGTCTGGGGGCAGGCTCTCACATGCTATTGTATTGAATCTCAACAGCGTTTTAGTGTTGCCGGCTACGAAAAAAGACTATAATAATTGGGTTTTATCCATACCGATCCCGAACAATTGCATGGATGCTGTTGAAGGAGATTGTTGACCAACCCGTTGGGAGTTCCATATGAAGTTAACCGTTGCATTGCGCATCATCGGCGGCTTTGGTGTGATATCAGTGTTGTTGCTGATCATCGGCCTTACCTCCTACTCCAGCCTGAACAATATCAGTGATTCCACAAGCCAGGTAAATACCATCTCGATCCCTGCACTGGAGAACAGCGCCACGCTGAAAAGTGAATTCGTGATCATGAGTAAAATCACTTTGCAGGCGTTTTATACCGATGAAGTGAAAAAAATAACGGCTTTTGAAACCGCATTTGCTGTCGAAAAAGATGCGTATGATGCCGCTGCAAAAAACCTGCAGTCAGTGGTTGGCAATGAACCGGTACTCGCCACAAGCTTCAAGGACGTTACTGGTCAATACGACGAATTTATTCCAACCAGCAATAATCTGTTTTCTCAGCTGAAAAAATCCTTGTCATTGCGCGAGTCAATCAACAGCAAACTAAGTGATTTAGAAAGGAATGCGGACGATTCAGCATCTTTAATCCTTGATT
>JAIXSW010000097.1 GCA_027484495.1 Gammaproteobacteria bacterium | reverse complement strand
TCTGATTTGCGACAAACAGAGCGGCGAAGTGCTTGGGACCAGTCGCTATTACGACTTTGACGCCGCTCGGCAGGAAGTGGCGATTGGTTATACCTTTTTGGTGCGTTCCCGCTGGGGCGGCGCGACCAATACCGAATTAAAACATCTGATGCTGCAGCACGCCTTTAGTTTTGTGAACCTGGTGTGGTTTCATGTCGGTGAGCATAATCTGCGCTCGCGCCGTGCGGTGGAAAAATTGGGCGCACTTTATACCCATACCGACATCACGTCACCGACCGGTGTCGCGCGAGCGACTGTATTTTACCGCCTCGACAAAACGACCTGGCTGGCGCTGCAGCAGGCTTAGCGGTTGACGTTGTTGGCTGCTAGCCAAAACCCGCACTGGCAGAGAATGCATCCCTTCTGAGCACCATCACAGCGGTTTTTTCGCAAACCGCTGTGGGATGGATGGCTGTGTACTCAATATAGGCCGATTGTCGTTGTAAATACTGTGTTGACCGCAAAGCAATTGCCTTAAGCCCGATGCTGTCTGAGTCTGATCTTTGCTTGTTCCTGACATCGCAAAGGAACAGTAAAAAGTAACAAAAGACAGTAGAGCAATAATTAAAACAAGCGGGAACATGGTTATGAAACAATTTTTAACAGCGGCGACGGCATCAGTGCTGGCGCTTGCGGTGTCACAGGCATTGGCTGCCGACTTAGAGATGGCCAATAAGATCCGTCACGAAGGTCTCTACCAAAGCGAAGTGCTGCATACGCTCGAGTATCTGACTGATCAAATTGGTCCGCGTCTGACGGCGTCACCGCAAATGACGGCAGCGAACCAGTGGACCCTCAAACAGTTGCAAGGCTGGGGTCTAAAAAATGCCGAATTGCACCCGTTTGAATTTGGCCGTGGCTGGAGTTCTTCCGCATCGAGCATCGCGCTGACGGCGCCAAGAACTGTATCTTTACACGGCATTCCGGTGGCTTGGACACCAGGCACCAACGGCCCTGTGGCCGGCGAAGTGATGATGTTTGATGTCAACACTGAAGCTGAGTTGGCGCAGTATACCGGCAAGTTACGCGGTAAATTCCTGATGATGGGCGAAGATCTGAAGATTGAGCCGCCAAATACCATCATTTTTGAGCGGCTCGGTAGCGACAAACTCAACAGCTTAAAAGACGCAGACGTCGGTGCCCGACCGAGTTATGAATCGGCGATGACCAAAGCGCTGCGCGCCAGCCGGAAACAGGCCTATCAATTTAACAAAGCACTGAGCGCTTTTTTAGTCAAAGAGCAGGCGGCCGGTGTCATTTACCGTTCCAGCCGACAGGGGGGGCTGGTCCGGGTCTTTGGTAAATCACACAAAATCGGTGAAACCTTTGGTGTGCCAGCCATCATTATCGAACAGGAAGACTACGGCCAGTTGTTGCGGATGCTGGACCGCAAAGAGCAACCGCAGCTGACACTCGATATCAAAGCGCAGTTCCATGATGACGATAAAAACGCCTACAACACTATTGCTGAAATTCCGGGCAGCGATAAAAACGGCGAAGTGGTGATGGTCGGTGCGCATCTTGATTCCTGGCATGCCAGTGATGGTGCTGTCGATAACGGCGCCGGCGTTGCCGTCGCGATGGAAGCGGTACGCATTCTGGCCAAACTGAAAGTGAAGCCAAAACGGACCATTCGCATCGCGCTGTGGTCGGGTGAAGAGCAGGGGCTGTATGGTTCGCGTGCTTATGTCAACGACTTCCTGGCCAGCCGCCCATCGCCGACAGATCCGGCAGAAAAAGCGCTGCCGCGGTATTTGTGGTCAAGCCCGGGCTGGCCGATTGCCCCGAAAGCCGGTTACGACAAGCTGTCGGTTTACTTAAACATGGATAACGGCAGTGGACGATTCCGCGGTATCTATACCGAGGGGAATGTCGCAGTGAAACCGGTGTTTACCGACTGGTTTGGTCCTTACATGGACATCAGCAGCGGTACTGTATCACCGCGTTCAACCGGCGGGACTGATCATGAGTCCTTTGATGACGTGGGTTTACCGGGCTTCCAGTTTATCCAGGACCCGCTCGATTACAGCACTCGCCTGCATCACACGCATATCGATTCTATTGACCATGTGATTGAAGATGATCTGAAACAGGCGTCAGTGATCATGGCCGGTTTTCTGTATGAAGCGGCGATGGCCGAGAAAAAACTGCCGCGCAAACCGATGCCAACGCCGGCTTCCACTGTACAGCAACAACGTCAGGATTTAGAAAGCCAGAAAGAACGGCGTAAAGCTGAGCTTGAGGCAAAGAGCACGCTGGAAAGCGGTCAGCTCTGAGACGAAATAACAAACCCGGCGCCTGCCGGGTTTTCTTTGCGGGTCTCTTGCCTGAGACTGTGGCATCTGTTGCAATGCATCTAATCGTCGCAAGCCGAAGAGCCGCAATGCAACCCTCTGTCCCGTCATTGTTAAATGGATCTTGTCGTCAATCGAGCGAACAATTGTTTGATACGCATTGCCATCTGGATTTACCGGAACTGTCTACAGATCTACCTGCCTTTCTCACTGGCGCAATCAACGCCGGTGTCAGACGTATTTTAGTACCAGCGGTGGAAGCGGCGCGCTGGCCGGGCTTATTGCAGTTGCAACAACAAACGTCTGCACTGACCATTGAGCTGGCGCTTGGCATTCATCCCTGGTGGGCGCACAGTGCAACAGAAGCGCAGCTCGGTGTCTTAGCGGACATGTTGCGGGCAGAAACCGGCGTCTGTGCCGTCGGTGAAATCGGGCTGGATTTTGCGTTGGTGCAGGCAGACGAAGACGCGACGAAGAAGCTGCACCAATGGCAACAAACTTTGTTTAGCGCGCAGCTGTCCCTCGCCGCAAAGGCTGGCAAACCTGTGGTGCTGCACCATCGCAAATCACAACCGGCATTACTGGCTGAATTAAAACGCCAACAATTTAGTCAGGGTGGCATTTTACATGCGTTTTCCGGCAGTACAGCGCAGGCACACGCCTTTTTGGATTTGGGGTTTAAACTCGGCATTGGTGGCACTATCAGCTATGAAAGGGCGCAGAAAACCCGCGACACGGTCAGAAAGTTGCCATTGTCGGCACTCGTTTTAGAAACCGATGCGCCGGCGATGCCGCTGGCCGGTTTTCAGGGGCAGGTTAACACACCAGCACAGCTGGCTTTGGTGTTCAGCCAGCTTTGTACACTACGCAGCGAATCCGCTGACCTACTGGCGCAGACGTTATGGCAAAACAGTCTGACCGCCTTGCAGTTGCCGTCGTGAGTTCAGGTCTTTGGTGGGATTGAATGGGTCTGATGTTCCGGACTGTCGAGTGCTGCGTGATGCAATTCTTTATTTGAGGCCAGCCGGTGTGACAGCGCCTGCAATGAACCGCGTAACATCAGTGACAACAACACGGTAAAGCCAAGCATCCACAACACTTGTTCCATCAGCTGATGCCAGCTGGAACTTACCGCGTCAAAGCTGCTGTATTGTTTCAAACTAATTTTGATATAACCCAGCAGCTGGTTCCCCTGGTAAATTTCCTGCACCATCGGCAATAAATGATCTGGTGTTTGCGGTGCATATAACAATCGCGCCGGTTCACTGCCAACAGATTCGCTAAGGCGCACGCCGTTGGCATCATAAACCACCACGTCATGCAGGTAAGGATTGGATGCCATTTGCTGGGTTAACGCCTTCAGTCCCTCGAGTTGGTCGTTTTCAATCAGATAGGCACAGGTTTGCGCCAGCGCTTTTAAAGTTTCACGCATCAGCACAGCGCTTTGTTCGGCAAACAGCTGCTCGCCATGTTTGTTACTTTGCTGCCACCATTGCAGTAACAACAAGAATCCGCTGACGGCCAGTACAAATTGTACGCTCCGCCAGATTTTTGCTGATTTTTTTGGCTTTTTTACTGACATTTGACCTGATGATCCGCTGACAAGGCCGGAAAAATGCCGGTAGAATGCCACGCAGCCCACTTAAAGTACAGGTACGCCCGTGAGTCGTCTTTCGTCCGATATTGCCGTTCAGTCAGCTGAGCAGTTTTTTTCTGAATTATTTCAACAGCATCCGATAGTGCTTGTGCAAGAAACCGCGCAAGGCTTAGAACTTATTCCGGCACAAATCAGCGCACCTGCCGCAGCGACCGTACGGCTCTGGAGTGGTGTTTCAGAGGCGCTCAACCTGACCACATTACGGCAAATCTTGCAGACTGTGGCGCAGCCGGTATTGGCACTGCCATGCCAGCCACATCCGGATTTGGCGCCGGCACTTGAACTGCGTCTGCAATCAGAGCTGACCGCTGAAACCGTCAGCCAACTGCGGGAACAGGCCGCAGCTCTGGCATTGGAGCTGAACTATCTGACCACACAGCCGAAACTGGTTAGCCCCGGTGTGTTGGTGATGGACATGGACAGCACGGCCATTCAGATTGAATGTATTGACGAAATTGCGCTATTAGCCGGTGTTGGGCCGCAAGTCGCGGCCGTGACTGCGGCTGCGATGCGCGGCGAACTGGATTTCGCCCAAAGCCTGCGTCAGCGCGTCGCGACGCTCAAAGATGCGCCTGAACAGGTGCTTGCTACTGTGCTTGAACAGTTGCCTTTGATGCCAGGGCTCGAAGCGCTGATTGCAACTTTGCTGCGACACAACTGGACTGTGGCGATTGCCTCCGGTGGTTTTACTTATTTTACTGAAGCTTTGAAACAGCGTTTGGCGCTCAGTGCGACATTTGCCAATGTATTGGAGATCCGGGACGGTAAATTGACCGGGCAAGTATTAGGTGACATCGTGGACGCCCAAGTAAAAGCGCAGGTTGTTCAGCAACTTGCAGCCCAGCGGGATATTCCGCACCTGCAGACAGTCGCTATCGGCGATGGTGCCAATGACTTGCCGATGCTGGCTGTAGCCGGGCTTGGTGTAGCATTTCATGCCAAGCCATTGGTACAGGTGAAAGCCCAATATGCCATCCGCCAAGGCTCATTGCTGCAGTTGTTATATTTGTTTGATACTTCAGATATGACCGCATGAAGCATCAGCAACATTCCATTTATCTGGATCAAGGTGGCTACCAATTGCATGTTAAAGCATTGGTGCCGCATCATGTCAGCGCGACACCAGTGCTGATGTTGCATGGTGCTATTGAAAACGGTCGGATTTTTTATAGCCAGTCCGGCAAAGGACTGGGTTGTTTTCTCGCCGATCAGGGGTTCCCCGTATATTGTGCTGATTTTGCCGGCCGGGGGTTATCCAGGCCACATGTCAGTAGCGGTTTTGATCAAAACCAGCATCAACTGATTTGTCAGGATATTCCGGCGCTGATTGAAGACATCTACCAACGTCACCAACAAAAAGTCAGTCTGGTGTGCCATAGCTGGGGCGGTGTTGTCGCCTTGGCGGCGTTGGCTCGTCACCCTGTGTTGTTAGATAAAGTGCGGTCAATTGTTTGTTTTGGCAGCAAAAGACGTATCAGCGTCCGTTCCTGGCGTAAAAGTCTGCAAGTCGATCTGGTTTGGAACAAACTCTGTCCCTGGTTAGCCGGCAGGCATGGCTATCTGCCCGCGAAACAATGGAAATTGGGTGCGGACGATGAACCGGTGCAGTTTTTACGCGACACCATTCATTGGATTAATCATCCCCATTTTATTGATCCGACCGATTCCTTTGACTACAGCGCCGCTGCGCAGCAACTGCAATGGCCGCCAACCTGGTTTTTCGCTGCAGTGAATGATCGGGTGCTCGGTCATGCGACAGACGTCAAACTGCTGATGCAGGAATCCGGCCTGCATCAAGCACGGTACCGGTTATTGGGAAAAAAGCAGGGCGATGCGATGGATTATGACCATATATCGATGTTAACCGCGGCACAGGCCAGAACCGGACATTTTCAAGATCTGGCCGATTGGTTAAAAATGCCGGAATGATCTGCGCAGGCCGAGCGAAAAGATAGGATCAGCTTTGCT
>JAIXSW010000415.1 GCA_027484495.1 Gammaproteobacteria bacterium | reverse complement strand
ATCCTGAGGTCCTTATCGCAATAAAAACGGCAGCCTGATGTGACTGCCGATGATTATATTTTCCAGTCAACTCAGCGTTGTGGGAGCATACTCTTCACTGAGTCTCTTTTTGGCTCCAGCGGGCCATCGGTAAAACCGTGCTCTCTGACTGAATTTGCCAAAGACTTCTCAATTTCGTTTAGTAACTTCTTGAAACCCGGAGACAATCCGTCAAACAACATCGGCTTATTAATGTAAAATGGCGCCCGGCGACCATGATAGTCAATCACCGGTCCTATCTGATGGAATTTAATCCCGACAAACGCCAGACTGCGTGCCAGTCGAGGCTCCATCATGACAAATGCGTGTTCTTTTTTGGCATGAAATGCCGTGGATGCAGCAGCAAAATATAGGCAGATAGCGATATAAGGAAAACAACGTAACTCTGTTTCGGAATAGGCTTCGACATTGATCGCACCGGTCGCTGCGCCTTTAAACTTATCCACTTCCCGACGACGAAACTGTTCAAGTACGGCGAGTCGTGAGATTTCACAGATTTTATTGCGCGGAAAGGCCGCTGGGCTGAATTCATGGTCCGTAATCGAGTGCAGACAATATTTTTCGATCGGTAGCAACTCAGAGTCGTCAGCAGATGTGATCAAGCGAACCGTACCTGCCATATTGCCGCTGGACATGTGGCGTACGAAGCAATGGATCGAATGCGCATCAAAATCATCAAGTTCAATGCGATCAGGCCGTTCCGGTTCAAATTTTAACTCTTCGCAATACACCTGATGTCTGACGTTATAAACTTTCTGCTTCAACTCTTCCGTTAACGCCAATTGCGGTTGCAGGAACTGTGAAAAATGCTTCGATATACTGCTGGCGTTATTACTAACCATTGCACCAATCGCTTTTTTCACCAAAGCTCCAACAATAGGCAGTTCTTGTAGTTTCTTTAAATGCTTCATAAAAACCTGACAGATTCCTCAATGTTCACCGGCAAGCACGACATGACTCAACCGTGGTGCTATCCATCCCTTCGACTCAACTGCAAAATGCCAACGCATAAATCGCTTTAAGCAGCTGATATCAGGTCCTGATCCTTTAGTATAGAAAATCGATGTACTATGACAAACCAACTTGACGCTCCCGCTGATTCGCCGGAACTTCAGTGCGGATCCATCCAAGCTTGTGCGGGATCACTGCCATGGTTGTATCATAGCCCTGACGTAACAGTTCCTCTTTTTTTGCCACTGGCAAAGCAAAATCCACGGAAGATACGTCGCCGGTATTAATCAATACCGTGTTGTGCCAGTACTGGGCATGCACGTACTCTCTCGACATCGCATTCATAAATGTTTGAATTAACATGAGAATATATGACACCAACGGGAAAAGTCTACGTCGGATGATCGGTTTATCCTCTCCCTCGCTTTTTAAGCGGAAGCAGACCACAGGCACGTCACGACCAGACCAGTCCTGATGCAAAGCATCTTCTGCCAGAATCACCCCATCCGCCATCACGTGATTTTCAAAAGTCTTAAATGAAAACAACAGCGGAATCGACATCGAATAGCGCACCGCTTCTGATACTTTCATTTGTGGAGTTCGTGCTTTGTTAAATACCACTGGACCACCACCATTAATGTCAGTCGCCAGTACATGCAGATCTAACAACAAATCACAAAAACGAGCCCCGGCAAGTTGATTGTCCATCCAGCGTTCAAACGTATCACCACTGGAAAGCCCGCCAGTGCGGATTAGATTCATCAGAGAAAATCCGCGAAACTGTTTAAAATCAGTATGAAGCGCGAGATCACGCATCTGGTCAAAGGTTTTGCCGGCTGCAACCATCGCAGCCACAATGCTGCCGCCAGACACGCCGACCAGGCTATGGAAATTTAGTTCGAGGTCTTTTAGCGCTATCAAAATTCCTACATAACAAGGCAATCGGGTACCGCCACCAGAAAAAATTGGTACTATTTCATGCGATTGCAGTTGTGTCATACTGGCCACCAATACATCATGCACCTGCCACTGAACTGAGAGTTTCAGTATGTACCAATTTGCTCAAGATGCGAATTCGATTTTAGTCCAGCCCCGATCGAGCCTGATTAAGATGGAACGCCTGATTTACCGTTACTTACAGACAGTTCTATGCCTGCTGTGTCTGACAGGGCTGATAAGACCAGTACATGCAGCGTTGCCCGAACTAATCATTCAGCTAAAACCCTCAGTCGTTGCGTTAGCCATTTATAACCCTGGCGCCTCACCACGCCTGAAACTGCTGGGGTCTGGTTTTGTCGTCGCACCTGGCAATCTGATTGTCACCAATCATCATGTGATCGCAACACCGGTCAACAAGGACAAAAACGAAACTTATGTCGTGCTGTCAGGACACGGCCAACAACCGCAAGTACATCAGATCAAGAAGACGCGTTTAGATCGGTCGCACGACCTTGCTGTGCTGGAAATTGCCGAAACTTTGCCAGCAGTGAAGCTTGCATCATCAGATTACGTTGCCGAAGGCACCCAATTAGCCTTTACCGGTTATCCGATCACCGGTGTGTTGGGTCTGTACCCTGCTACTCATGGCGCGCTACTCAGCGCACTGACACCAATCGCTATCCCTGCTGACAACAGCCAGGTTATTTCTGCCGCCACTCTGCGCCAGTTGCGTGATCCTTTTATGATTTATCAATTAGATGGGACTGCTTATCCGGGTAACAGTGGCAGCATGTTATATCGCCAGGATACCGGTGAGGTCGTAGGAGTGATCAATATGGTGCTGGTAAAAAGCAGTCGCGAGGCAATTTTAAGTGACCCGAGCGGTATTTCTTATGCGATACCGGTCAAGCACTTGCATCAGTTGTTATCCCAGGATCCAGACAGGAACCAGCCATGAATATTGAAGTCACTCCAGGGCAATTGGGTTTTCTGTTGGCTGCGATT
>JAIXSW010000118.1 GCA_027484495.1 Gammaproteobacteria bacterium | reverse complement strand
TGGCGTTTATCGTGGCGTTCCCGACTATTGTGCTGGTGACGCCGCTGGTGCGTGCACTGGTCAGTGCTGTTGTCGATAAAGAAGCCTGAGGTGATGATGGAAGCGTTTATCGATATGGCCGCCGCAGCGCTGGTGCTCGGTGTCGGCGCGACATTGCTGCTGGATGGCTGGTCTTGGTTACTTAATAAAGGTTTTGGCGTCAAATCGCTGAGTTTTTGTCTGGTCGGTCGTTGGTTTGCGCTGATGCGTGATGGCCAATTCCGTCACCATGGCATTGGCAAAGCGCCGGAGCAGACTGGTGAATGTGTGTTGGGCTGGAGCGCGCATTATGCGATTGGCGTGCTATTCGCCTTACCTATGCTGTATTGGCAGGGCGGACAATGGCTTGCTGCGCCAACGCTGGCACCGGCGTTAATACTGGGCGCCGTTACAGTGCTGATGCCATTTTTGCTGATGCAGCCGGCGTTTGGTCTGGGGATTGCGGCGGCTAACACGCCAAAACCCGGGCAGGCACGGCTGAAAAGCCTGAGCAGTCATCTGGTGTTTGGTGTTGGCTTGTATCTGTCGGCTTTGGTGTATAACGCCTGGTCAGTGACTTCGTTGCCGGTTTAGGCGTGCGCCCGATGCAGGAGGCGATATGGAACTCTATCAGTTAAAGATTTTTGTCACTGTCGCTAAAAGTGGGGCTGTGACCAAAGCGTCCGAACAGTTGTATCTCAGTCAGCCGGCGGTCAGTGCCCAAATTAAAGCGCTGGAAGAAGAGTTAGGCCTGACCCTGTTTGAGCGCACAGTGCGAGGCATGACCCTGACTCCGCATGGTGTGGAGATCCTGAGCAAAGCTGAGCAACTACTGGCGCTGCAGCGTGATTTGCTGGATGAAGCGCGCCGGTTACGTGGCGGCCTGACGGGCCGGCTGCGTCTGGGATCAAACCGCGGCGCCAGCGCAGTGTTATTGGGGAAGTTGCTGGCACAGCTCAGTGAAACGGCGCCAGAACTGGATGTCAGCCTAGAGTTTGGCAGTCCGGCCGATATTGCCACCGCGTTGCGCGAAGGTCGGCTCGATGCCGGTTTTTACACTGAGTATGACCAGCACGAGCTGCTGCACAGTGAGGGCGTGGACCGTTTTGGCATTCAGCTGGCAGTTGCGCCGCAGCTATTACCGGCAGGCTTCAGAACTGAGCCGGCACCGGACTGGCAGTGGCTCGCCCTGTTGCCGTGGATCAGCGCGCCGGCAGGCAGCTGTTGCGGCCGCGCCGCTGAGAGCCTGTTTCGCGAGCAGCGGTTTCGACCGGCCAAAATGATTGAAGCCGATCAGGAGCATCTGGTCCGGGCGCTGATTAGCAGTGGGGTTGGGATCGGCTTGCTGCATACGCCAACGGCAAGGGATGCTGCTGCCAAAGGCGAGGTGCGGTTAATCGGACCTGTGCTGCAGCAGGTACAGCTGTTATTTGGCTGTTTGGCGCGCAGACAGCAAGAGCCTTTGTTATTGCTGGTGATGCAGCTGATGGCGCAAATAGCTGCGGATGCGGCTCAGCGTTCAGAAGAATAAACAGCAGCTGGAGCAGCTTTTCCGGATCGAGTGCTGCAGCTGCTGGTCTGATTTCTGTCCTTCGGTGGCAAAATTTTTTCTGAACCTATTGCCACCGGTGGCAGCTTGTCTTATGCTGGTTTTCACAGCAGACTGATCCGGCACTTTGCCAGCCATTCGGTCAGCGCAAACACACAGCACAGGAAGATGCCATGCCGATGATGCCAAAACGCCAATTTCTCAAAGCCGGTCTTTCCGCCGCGCTGCCATTGGCATTATGGCGTTGTGCAGGTGTGCCGGGTGCGGCGGCGGATACTGTTGATGTACCGCGCAGCGCGCTCGATTTGCTCTGGGATCAGGCTGATGCGATTGAACGCGACTTAGCCCGCACCAGCTTTCCCGCCAGGACTTTTACCGTCACCGATTTTGCTGCCCATACCGGCAAGCAGGATGACCTGAATACGGCGCGGCACAACAGAGCGGCCTTTCAGCGTGCCATCGACGCCTGTCATCAGGCGGGTGGTGGCCGGGTGCTGGTGCGAGCCGGGGTTTGGCCTTGTGGCGCGTTGACGCTGAAATCCAATGTTGAATTGCATCTGCAGCAGGACGCTGTGCTGGCGTTCCATCCGGCGCTTGAACTGTATCTGCCGCTGGTGTTTACCCGCTGGGAAGGCATGGAACTGATGGGCTATCAGCCGCTGATTTATGCCTTTGGCGCCGAGAATATCGGCCTGACCGGCAACGGTAAAATCGACGGCGGCGGCAGTAATAGCAGCTGGTGGCCATGGAAAGGCAAGTGGAAACATACACCCTGGCCGGTCGACAACACCAAAGTGCAGCATGCCGGTCGTGATTTGCTGATGCAGTGGATTGAGCAGGGTAAACCGGTGGCGGAACGGGTGTTGCCGCAAAACTTCCTGCGCCCGCCGCTATTTCAGGCTTATCAGTGCCAGCGCGTGCTGGTCGAGGGACTGACTTTACAAAATTCGCCGTTTTGGGTGATGAACCCGGTGTTATCGGAAGATGTGATTATCCGTCGCGTCACTGTGGTGTCGCACGGCCCCAATTCTGATGGCTGCGATCCGGAATCTTGCCGCCGCGTGCTGATTGAACATTGCTTGTTTGATACCGGTGACGACTGCATCGCACTGAAATCTGGCCGTAACGCCGATGGCCGTCGTCTCAACCGGCCGGTCGAGCAAGTGCTCATTCAGGATTGTACGATGAAAGCCGGTCACGGTGGTGTGGTGATTGGCAGTGAGATTTCCGGTGGTGCCAACCATATTTTTGCCCGGCGTTTGCTGATGAGCAGCCCCGATCTCGACCGCGGCCTGCGCATCAAAACCAACGCGCTGCGGGGCGGCCTGATTGATACGGTGGCGCTGCGCGACATCGTCATCGGCGAAGTCAAAGACGTCATCGTCGTGAACTATTTTTATGAAGAAGGCCGGGCCGGCGCGTTTTTGCCGACGGTACGCAATATCTTTGTGCACAACCTGCAGGTCAATAAAGCGCAGCGGCTGTTTGAGCTGCGCGGTTTCCCGGAAGCCCTGATTGGCCCGCTGCAACTATCCAGTGTGCAGGTGAATTGTCAGAGCATTGGTGTGCTTGAAGCGGTTGGGCAGCTGGATTGTAAGCAGGTGCTGGTCAATGGCGCGCCGTGGCGCTGGCAAGGTTAAAAAGTTTTGGCATTGCGCTTTTAAAGCGGCGCAGGCTTTTTGTCTATTAAATTGCTACCGATAGACAGTATATGCAAATAAGTGAAATAACCGCGATGGCAGATGTTGTCTGATCCGGAAATCACACTCAAACATTAGTTTAAGAACAGGCACTGATTTGATGGCGACTGAAGCAAATTCCAATTCCAGCTGTAGCGCTCCACTGCTGCAAACGCCGCAGATCGCGTTGTGGCAAGTGCATCCGCGCGACAACGTGGCTGTTGCATTGCACCAGCTTGAGGCCGGCTTTGTACTGCCGCCTGACTTTGCCGCCACCCCGGTCGTTTTACCGGCGGAAGTGCCGGCCGGGCATAAATTAGCGCTGACGGCCTTAAAAGCCGGCGACAGTGTGATCAAATATGGTTATGCCATCGGTGTGCTGACACAGGACGTGCCGGCCGGTGGTCATATCCATAGCCATAACTTAAAAACCGCGCTCGATGGCGAACTGGCCTATCAGTACCATGGTCTGTCACGCGATAACGTCAGCTATCCAGCGGATTTACCGACGGAATTTATGGGCTATCCGCGCGCCAACGGCGAAGCGGGTACCCGTAATGAACTGTGGATCTTAAACACCGTCGGCTGCGTCAATCAGGCGGCCAGCCGTATCGCCAAAGCGGCGCAGCAGTATGTTGACGCTGAACAGCTGGCCAATATCGACGGCGTCTTTGCTTACACCCATCCGTTTGGCTGTTCGCAGCTCGGCGACGATTTGGCCCATACCCGCAGTGTCTTGGCCGGTTTGGCGCAAAACCCGAATGCTGGCGCTGTGCTGATTATTGGCCTTGGCTGTGAAAACAATCAGCTGGCGACTTTGTTAATGGGGCTCGAGCATCTGGACCCGGCGCGCATTCGCGCTTTTAACGCCCAGCAAGTCACTGACGAAGATGAAGAAGGCCTCAAAGCGGCGATTGAATTGTTGCAGCTGATGGCCGGCGATCAGCGTCAGCCTTGCCCCATCAGCAAACTCAGCTTTGGCATGAAATGCGGCGGCTCCGATGGTTTCTCTGGTCTCACCGCCAACCCGCTGGTCGGGCAAATCGCCGATTTAGCGGCCAGTGCCGGCGCCAAAGTCATTCTGACTGAAACTCCGGAAATGTTTGGCGCTGAGCAAGTGTTAATGGCGCGGGCGCGCACCGAGCAAGTATTCACGGACATCGTCAGCTTAGTAAATGAATTTAAACAGTATTTCATCGCCAATAACCAACCGGTGTATGAAAACCCGAGCCCTGGCAATAAAGCCGGTGGCCTCACCACGCTGGAAGAAAAATCCTTAGGCGCCATTCAAAAAGGCGGCAGTGCCGTGGTCGAGCAGGTGATTGGCTACGGTGAACGCGCCAAAGTGCCCGGCCTGACCTTATTACAAGGCCCTGGCAACGACGCGGTATCGTCGACTGCGCTGACCGCAGCCGGCGCCACCATTTTGTTATTCACGACAGGCCGCGGTACGCCGCTCGGCTTCCCGGTACCGACCGTCAAAATCAGTTCTAACAGTGCCTTAGCTGTGCGTAAACCAACCTGGATCGACTTTGACGCCGGTGCCATGTTGCACGACGGCGTGGCGGTGGAAGCCTTTGCCAAAGACTTTTTCCGTTATTTGGTTGCGGTCGCATCGGGCGAGCGCACACGCAATGAGATTTATCTGAATAAAGAAATCGCCATCTGGAAAAACGGCGTGACGCTTTAACAACACTTTTGTCGCCGGGAAGGCAGAAATTAATTCGCCCGCGGGCTTTGACGGGCAAGCAGCAAAGAGATCATTTATGTCAGCATTAAGCAAAGTTTTAGAGTTACATCCGGACCGTCTGTTTGCCGCCGATCCGCTGCAGCGCGATATCGCCCGGCGTTTGTATGCGCGGATTAAAGATTTGCCAATCGTCAGTCCACACGGTCACACCGACCCGCGCTGGTTTGCTGATAACCAGAACTGGGACAATGCCACCAGCCTGCTGCTGTTGCCGGATCACTATGTATTCCGCATGCTGTACAGCCAGGGCATCACGCTGGAACAGCTCGGTATTCGTCGTCGCGATGGTGTTGCTGTCGAAACCGACTACCGGAAAATCTTCCATATTTTCGCTGCGCACTACCATTTGTTCCGGGGCACACCGTCCCGGATGTGGCTGGATTCGGTGTTCCACGATGTGTTTGGTCTGCGCGAAAGCCTGACGCCGGCCACCGCCGATCTGTACTACGACCACATCAACGCGGCACTCGCCACCGAAGCCTTTAAACCGCGTGCATTGTTGGACCGTTTTAATATCGAAGTGATTGCGACGACCGAAGGTGCGCTGAACGATTTAAAACATCACGCCAAACTCAAAGGCACTGGTTTTGAAAAACGCGTGATCACCACGTTCCGGCCTGATGATGTGGTCGATGCCGACCGCGCAGACTTTGCGGCCAATGTGCAGAAACTCGGTGACATCACCGGTGAAAATACAACGACCTGGCAAGGCTATCTGCAAGCGCTGCGCATCCGTCGTGCTTATTTCCGCGACCATGGCGCCACCGCGACAGATCACGGTCACCCGACCGCCAATACCGCTGATTTGTCACTGGCTGAAGCGGAAGCCCTATTTTCCCGTTGTTTAGCCGGTGCCAGCGCTGCCGACGCCGAACTGTTCCGTGGCCAGATGCTGACCGAAATGGCCGGCATGAGCCTCGAAGATGGCATGACGATGCAAATTCACCCGGGCGCGCACCGTAACCACAATGCGGTGATTTTTGAACGCTTTGGGCCGGACAAAGGCGCCGATATTCCAAGCCCGACTGAATATGTGCAGGCGCTGAAACCGTTGCTGCAAAAATACGGCAACGAAGCGCGGCTGAACATCATTCTGTTTACGCTCGATGAAACCACTTACGCCCGGGAGCTGGCGCCGCTGGCCGGGCATTATCCGGCACTGAAACTGGGCCCGGCCTGGTGGTTCCACGATTCGCCGGAAGGCATGCTGCGTTTCCGGCATCAGGTCACAGAAACAGCTGGCTTCTATAACACTTGTGGTTTTAACGACGACACCCGCGCCTTTTTATCGATTCCGGCGCGGCATGACGTAGCGCGGCGCATCGATTGCCGCTTCCTCGCGCAGCTGGTGGCAGAACACCGGCTGAACGAAGATGAAGCGCATGAACTGGCGTATGACCTGACTTACCGTCTGGCCAAGCAGGCTTATCAGTTATGAAACGGTTAAGTCTCAGCACTGCCGGTGCGTTATTGCCGGTGTATTTACAACCGCAAGGCGACAACCCGCAGATTGGCATCGTGCATTTGGGCCCGGGCGCGTTTTTCCGTGGTCATCAGGCGTTTTATACCGACGCGGCGATGGCCAAAGCCGGTGGCGACTGGCGGATTTGTGCCGTGTCGATGCGTAGCAAAGATGTGGCAGAAGCATTAAATCCGCAAGATGGCCTCTATGCATTAGCGCAGATGGAACAGGACAGCCACTTATCGCTGATCGGCAGTATCGCTGAAGTGCTGGTGGCGCCGCTGGATTACCTCAAAGTACAGGCGCGCTTAACGGCACCAAGCTGTAAATATGTGACGATGACCATCACTGAAAAAGGTTATTGCCTGAATAACAGCGGCGAGCTCGATTTAACCCACGCCGATATCGCCGCCGATTTGCAGTTACCGGATGCGGTCTCACAGGCAAAATCAGCCATCGGTTTGCTGACGCAGGCATTGTGGTTACGTCATCAGGCCGGTTTGCCGCTGCTGACGCTGATGAGCTGCGACAACCTGACCGACAATGGCCATAAGTTAAAAGCCGCAGTACGCTGTTTCGCTGCAAATGCTGCTGTTTTTGCCAAAGATGTCGACTTTTTGCTGCAACTTACGGAGTTGATTTGCCCTTGTTCTATGGTCGACAGCATCACGCCGGCCACCGACGATGCGCTACGGGATCTGGTTGCAACACGACTTGGTGTGCAGGACGCCTGGCCGGTGAAACGCGAAGCGTTTTGCCAGTGGGTGGTCGAGGATATTTTACCGGCCGACCAGCCGGCCTGGCGCGACGTTGGCGTTGTGTTCACCAAAGACGTCACCGCCTTTGAAAAAGCCAAGTTGCGCTTGTTAAACGCGCCGCATTCGACGCTGGCTTATCTCGGTTCTTTACTGGGAATTGAGACGGTATTTGATGCGATGGCGCATCCGCAGCTGAGTCAGCTGGTACGACAGCTGGTCGAGAGCGAAATTCTGCCATCGGTGCCGCTGGTCGATGGGCTGAATTTGGCGCAGTACAGCGAGGATATTTTCCGTCGTTTTGAAAATCCGTCAGTGCGGCATTTACTGGCGCAAATTGCCTGGGACGGTTCGCAAAAGCTGCAAATGCGCTTGTTACCAGTGATCCGCGACAACCTGGCAGACGGCCGCTCTGTGCAGTTATTGGCACTGGCGATTGCCAGCTGGTTGCAGTTTATTCGTTTACGTGCCGCGCAGGCGGCCGAGCTGTCTGAACAGGCGCCGGCGCTGGTGGACCCGTTAGCACCGCTGTTGCTGGCCACGGCCGCGCAGTGCAGCGGCGACGCGGTCACTGACATCCCGTTATGGCTGGCGCTTGATAGCGTGTTTGCCGCGGACCTTACCACCCACACCGCATTTGTGTCGGCGTTATGGCAGGCCTATCAGCAGCTGAGCCCAATCCTGGCGGGTGGTCCCGTTGATTTATCGCAGTTTTTATCCGGAGTTGATGCATGAAGGCCTTATCGACCTTATTAAATGGCAGCCCGTTGTTGCCCATTATTCAGACCGAACAGCCGGAACAGGCCGTTGCTATCGCCCGCGCTATGCGCGATGGCGGTGTCAAAGCGGTCGAAGTGGTGCTGCGCACCCCTAAAGCCCTGGCCGCGATTTCAGCGATCCGCGCGGCGCTGCCGGACTTATTGGTTGGCGCCGGCACAGTGTTAAACGCGGAGCAGGCACAGGCTTGTAGCTGGGCCGGCGCGCAGTTTCTGGTCAGTCCGGCCGCCACGCCGAAGTTACTGGAAGCGATGTTATCTACCGGCCTGCCGTTAGCGCCGGGTGTGCAGACTGTCACCGAAATGGCCGCTGCTCATGAGCTGGGTTTGACCGAGCTGAAATTTTTCCCGGCACATTTAAGTGGCGGCCCGGGCTTGTTGAACGCGGTACGCAGCATTCTGCCAAAAGTGCAGTTCTGCCCGACCGGCGGTATCGGCATCAACAATCTGGCGGATTATCTGGCGCTGCCAAACGTGTTTGTCGTTGGCGGCAGCTGGCTGACCCCAGCTGCGGCACTGCAAAACGCGGACTACGACGCCGTGCGCCTGTTGACTGAACAGTCGCTGCAAATTGCTGCGACTGTGCTGGCAGATAAACAGCTGCTGGCAGACAAACAACAAACCCAGCAGTTAAAAAAATCAGCCTGACAGGAGCCTGCTAATGGCCACAACCCAGACCAACCCGCGCGTGGTGATTTTCGGCGAATGCATGGTCGAGCTGTATCAGCTGGTCGAAAACGTCTATCACCAGAATTTTGCCGGCGATGTGTTTAACACCGCGGTTTACCTCAAACGGGTCAATCCGGCGCTGCAGGTCGACTTTTTCTCGGCCATTGGCACCGATCTGATCAGCGACAAATTGCTTGCTGCCGTCGAAGCTGAAAAACTCGGCAGCAGCCTGTTGCTGCGCAGCAAAACTGCGCGTCCCGGCCTCTACATGATTAACACCGACGCCTTTGGCGAGCGCAGCTTCGTGTACTGGCGAGATAGTTCGGCCGCCAAACAGACGCTGCAGCTGTTTCGCGCGCGAGAGGACAGCTCACCGCTGACCAGCGCCGACTGGTTTTATTTCTCCGGCATTAGTCTGGCGATTTTATCGGACGCCGATCGGGAAGATTTATTCGACCTGATCGCCGAGTTAAAAGCCGCCGGCGTCAAAATTGGTTTTGATCCGAACTACCGCCCGGTGCTGTGGCAAAGCGTGCAGCAATGCCGCGATGCATTCTGCCGGGCTTATGCGCTGTCAGACATCGCGCTGCCGGGCCTGGATGACCACAAAGTGCTGTTTAACGCGCGAAGCTGCGATGACGTGATCACGCAGCTCAAAGCGCTGGGCACTGCAGAAATTGTGGTGAAAAACGGCAAAGAAGGCGCAGTGGTGTTTGCCGGCGGCGAACGGTTTGTCATGCCAGCGGTGACGGTGAAAAAAGTAGTGGATACCACGGCAGCCGGCGATTCCTTTAACGGCGGTTATCTGGCGGCGCGTCTGGCTGGACAATCTCCACAAGCGGCAGCACAGCTGGCAGCGGCGCTGGCAGCCTTTGTCGTTGAGCATACCGGCGCTATCGTCAGCATGGATAATTTCCGCGCTTTTAAAGCGCATTACAGTTTGTAAAGCGCTGATTTAAATAGAGTTGCGCTGAACGCAACCAGCATTTTCAACCACGGACACCGCACGATTTACTATAAAAGGAACTGTGTATGTCTGAGTTAGCTTTGTTATTTCCCACTGCGGCGCAAGTCGCGGCTGAATTCCCGGCGCCGGTTTATCTGGCGCAGCGTCACTATCTGATTGATGGTGAATTGTGTCATTGGTCCGGCGAACTGGCGGAAGTATTCAGTCCGGTACAGATCCGCGATGATACCACCGGCCAAATCGCGCCGGTGCGCCTCGGTGCAACGCCATTGCTGGATAGTGCCGCAGCGCTGACGGCGCTTGATGCGGCCGTAAGGGCCTATGATTTGGGGCGTGGTGAATGGCCGACGATGCCTTTGTTGCAGCGCATTCGTCACGTCGAGCAATTCCTCGCTGCGATGGCAGAAAAACGCGCTGACGTGGTGCGTCTGCTGATGTGGGAAATTGGTAAAAATGCTGCGGATGCGGCGAAAGAATTTGACCGCACCTGCGATTACATCCGCGACACGATTCAGGCGCTGAAACAGCAAGACCGCGCTGACAGCCATTTTATTACCGAACAGGGCGTGCTTGGCAAAATCCGCCGCGTGCCGCTTGGTGTCGCGCTCTGTATGGGGCCGTTTAACTATCCGCTCAATGAAACTTTCACCACGCTGATCCCGGCGCTGATGATGGGCAATACGGTGGTATTTAAACCAGCGAAATACGGCGTGCTGTTGATTGAACCGCTGCTGGAAGCCTTTCGCAGTTGTTTCCCGGCCGGTGTCATTAACGTGATTTATGGCCGTGGCCGTGAAACGGTCGGTGCGCTGATGCAAAGCGGCAAAGTCGACGTGCTGGCCTTTATCGGCACCAACAAAGGTGCCAGTGATTTAAAACGGCTGCATCCAAAGCCGCACCGGCTCAAAGCGGTACTGGGCCTTGATGCGAAAAACCCGGCCATTGTGTTGCCGTGCGCCGACCTTCCTGCCACCGCCAAGGAAGTGATTGCCGGTGCGCTGGCATTTAATGGTCAGCGTTGTACCGCGCTGAAAATTATCTTTGTGCCACGCGCCCAGGCAACAGCGTTATTACCGCTGCTGGCGGCGCAAATCGACGCACTGAAGCTGGCGATGCCCTGGCAACAAGGCGCGCAAATTACGCCGTTGCCGGAGCCGGGCAAAACCGATGCGATGGCCGCGCTGATTGCTGATGCGCGTGATCAGGGCGCACAAGTGGTCAATCACGGTGGCGGTGATTTTGCCGGTAGTTTGATGCGTCCGGCGTTGCTGTATCCGGTATCGCCACAGATGCGGCTGTATCAGGAAGAGCAATTCGGCCCTTTAGTACCGGTGGTGCCTTATGACGATATCAGCGAAGTGATCGACTATGTCATTCATAGTAATTTCGGCCAGCAATTGAGTATTTTCGGCACCGATGGCCGCGCGATCGGTCCTTTAGTCGACATCTTTGCCAATCAGGTTGGCCGGATCAATATCAACAGCCAGTGTCAGCGTAGCCCGGATAGTTTTCCTTTTACCGGCCGCAAAGATTCGGCGGAAGGCACTTTGTCAGTGCAGGACGCTTTGCACCAGTTTTCGATCCCGACGCTGGTTGCGACCAAAGGCAATGAAGCCGGCATCAACTTAGTGCGCGACATGGTGCAGCAACGCGATTCAGCGTTTCTGGCCACGGACTTTTTGTTTTAAGGCTGTTTATTTATTTGAATTTGCCACCGGTGGCGGCGACCGGAAAAGCATAAAAAATTGCAGAAAAGTAACAACCACAGCTGTGCAGTTGCCTGTCGCACAGCAGTGGTCATTCGCAGGATGTAGAAAGAAAAATAATATAAATCAACAAGAAAGGACAACAGGGTATGACACAACATAAAAAAACAACGGGAAACCCACAATTTACCTGTCAGGCGCTCAGCCATGCGATCTGGCTGGGGCTTGGCCTGATTGCTGCGCCTGCGCTGGCACAGCAAACGCCGACACCACAAACAGAGCCTGCCGCTGACACCGC
>JAIXSW010000055.1 GCA_027484495.1 Gammaproteobacteria bacterium | reverse complement strand
GCCGCCGCCGAAATCGGCAGCAACACAGTGAAAGCGGCTGACGAGGTTAATGGTTGCCAGCACAATGCAACGGCACTGAACCAGACGATTGGCCACGTCAGTTCTGGGTTGGAGCGCACCATCGGTGCCTTTGATCAGATGCGTGTACAGGTGAGTCAGCTTGATCAGGACAGTCAGAAGATTGCATCTGTGGTTGCGGTGATCACTGCGATCGCAGACCAGACCAACTTATTGGCGTTAAATGCGGCGATTGAAGCGGCGCGCGCCGGTGAACAAGGACGCGGCTTTGCCGTCGTTGCCGACGAAGTTCGCCAGCTCGCCGGCAAAGTGCCGTTAGCAACACGGGATATTGCACAGGTGATCCAAGGCATTTTGCAGATCTCCGCTCATTTATCGGGCAGCAGTGACGCATGTGCCGACATCGCCCATAGCGCCAAAACTGAAGCTGAACAGATGCTGGGTCAGGTCAGCCAGATTAATGAACGGCTGCAGTCGCTGAAGGGCTTAATGGCGCAAACCGCCACAGCTGCTGAAGAGCAAACCAGTGTCAGTGCGACTTTAGCCCGCAGTGTTTCCAGTCTCAGTGCGGCCGCCGAAGAAAACAGCACGGCGATCAGTGAAGTGGCGCACAACACTCAGAGTCTGCTTGGCCTTGCCAATGAGCTGGGTCTGACCGTTGGCCAGTTCAAAGTATGATGGTGATTATCCAATGAGTTTTGATTTTACTGCGGCACGGGATTATTGTCTGGCACAGCCCGGCAGCTGTGAAGATTTCCCGTTTGGACCGGATATCTATGTGTATAAATCACAGAGCAAGATTTTTGCGATCCTGACAGAAAAAGATGCGCAGGCCCGGATCAACCTCAAAGCGGATCCGACCGAAGCAGTGATGTTGCGCCAGCTGTTTGCCGCGATAACCCCCGGATATCATATGAACAAAACACACTGGAATACGGTATTGCTGGACGGGACAGTGCCGGTGAATGAAGTTAAGCGCCAAATTGATAATTCGTGGGCGCTAATCCAGCCCAAACGGCGACGAAAAGTCGCCGTGAACCCAGGGCCGGAGTGATTAGGCCTGGTCGGCCTTTTGATATAGGCGCTGGCGGATAAACAGTTGTTCGACTTCAGTCCGGGCCCAGGGTGTTTTGCGCAGAAATTTCAGACTGGAATTGATGCTCGGATCATTACTGAAACAGTTCAATTTGACCTGTTTTGCCAGGCCCGCGAAGCCACCATTCTGTTCAAGCAGTAATTCAAGGATCTGTTGCAGCGTAAAACCATGTAACGGATTTTTTGGTTGTGGTGCAGACATCAGGGTTTCACTCCGGTTTTGGCAGCTTCAATCGGTTTGACCGGTTCAGCAACCGGATGGGCGGGCAGGACCGGGATCTGCGGACGCTGGCCAGCCGGTGCAAATAACGAGCGCCAGACGCCGCCAAGTTTTTCATCTTCGCTGCCAATCGACAGGCTGGAGCCTGGCAATAACGGGCTCGGTGCAGCTAATCCTTCAACTTTCAGACCATCCAACTGCCAGAAGATCCGGCTGGCAGCTAACAGCCGCACCGGTTCGCTGGCCTGAGGGTCAATCAGTGCGACCTGATAGATAAAGGAACTGAATGGACCGGCCGGGCCGGCTTCGCGCACAGCGCTGGCCCAAAGGACATTCGATTCCAGATATAAATCGGCGATATCACGCTGAAACGGCTCATTATGATCCGGTTGTGGCGATAATACAGCTAGACGTTGTGGCGACCATAAAATTTGCCCGGCCGCGATATCAAAATCGCCGTGCACCAAAGTACCGCGGTGTTGTTCGCCACCGCGCTCACCTAACACCAGCAAATAGCGGTTTGCTGCTTTTTGAGCGCAGACTAACCCTTCAAACTGATCGCCTTGTTGTTGCGGACTATTGTCTGACAATACCGGCAACGGATAACTGGCCAAAACCCGGGCATAGCTGGTCTGTAGCAGCTGAATATGGAATAGCCGGCCAAATTCGCCTTGCCAACTACCTGATTCTGCGATTAAAAATTCATTGGGTCGTCCAGGCAGGGCGCAGGCGCTTTCCAAATCATTCGACATCTGGTCTTCCGGCCAGTTGCTGATCGGGATTGGCTGATAACGTGGTGCTTTGTCGGCAAAAACCTGCAACACGCCTAAACGCTCACCTGGATTGGAGATTTTTTTGTCCTGCACCACCAGATAGCGGTCCGTGTCAATTTGCGCCATGCCACTGATGCCTGGCAGCGAAGCTGTGGCCTGTGAGCGGCTTAGCGTGAACCAGCGTGGGTCCAGTGGCATTTGAAACAACAGTGGTGCCATTTTCAGAAAATGCGGCGTGTTGACTTCACATTGCACATTGTCCGGGTAATGTTGTTTCCACGGGTCGTTGGCCAGATATAAAGTCCGACCATGCACGGCCACGCCTTCGAGTGCCGTTTGCACGACGCGTTCGTAAACCGGACACAGCCCTGAGTTGTCGGTGCCAACAAAAAACTGCAATGGCTGGACAAAAGGCCGTACCCGATTGGTCAGGTCAAATACCCACAATTCATCATCATTGCGCGCTGCAGCGATCAAATAACCCGGATGGCCCGGCACCGGACTTGGCATAAAATCGAGGTCATTAATCGGATGCCCGCGGTCGTCAAGATCCGGCAAGGTCAAATTGGCATCGATGACTTTGATAAAATTATCACGGGTCCAGAAATCCGGCGTCAGCCGGGTTTTAAAAATAGCAGGCAGTCCCGCCATGTTTTTTTCCAGGCCCAGGTACAGGTTCTGATGGTCATCTATCGCCAGGCCTTCAATGCCATCATTGGGTAAATTGCCAACATTCGCATCCGCCGGAAACTGCACTGGCCGCACGGCAGTGATTTGGGCGCGCGTTAACGCAGCATCAATACTGATCTTCAACAACAAAGTCGGGTAGGAGGTTGAATTGGTTTGCGAAAACTTGCGTGCACAAGCCGGGCTCAGTTGGGCGCGACTTGCATCTTCTGTCACGGTAATTAACGTCTGCTGATCGATCCGGTCCCAAGTTAGTGCTTCTAAATCGGGAGAATTTGCCAGATAGTCGCCAAAACAGCTTTTGCGTACCTCATCTGACAACGTAATTGGGATCGGTGCCGTGATAAAACGGCCGGTTTCTGGGGCAATGCGGAAAATTTTCATCCGCATATCTGGGGCAGCACTTTGGTCGCCGAGGCTAAGCAGCTCACCGTTCCACCAGGTCAGCCCTGATGTTTGCGGATCGGTCAGACTCTGGCCCTGCAAATCGGTGATCCATGAACCGGTTAAGGCCTGACTGGCGTTGATAGCTGGGGTATAAATAGCAATAAAAACAATACAATACAGAGATTTAACTAACAGATTCATGGTGCTCTCAACAGTGCGTCAGTTGGAATAACTGCAGGCGGCTCTGACAACAAAGCGGCTAATTTAGCAGAAATTCGCCAGTCGGAAT
>JAIXSW010000095.1 GCA_027484495.1 Gammaproteobacteria bacterium | reverse complement strand
GGAAGTCGATGAGTTGGCCCGATTCAGTTTATTGATAGATAGTGCCACGGTCTGGAATGGCCTGTGGCAGGACAAAACCTGGTGTCAGCAGCAACCGGCAGTGTGTGCAACTGACGCGACTGCTGCGGCAAAACTGTCCAGTCAATGGAAAGCTGCTTTTTCACAGGAACATAAACGCCGCGGTAACTTATTGTATTTTCGTCTGAAAGCTGAGTCGCCTGAACTTGCCGGCGCGCTGTTACAACAACTGATCCAGCAGGCTGAACGGCAGGATCAACAAGAGCGGCTACAGCGCCTGCAAACGCAGCAACAGCAGTTACAACAAGCGTTGGACACTGCGGCTACCGTGGGTGAACGGTCAGAACTGACCCGGCAATTGGATCAGAATTTAGCGGCGCAGAATCTGTGGCGTCAGGGCTATTATCCAGCGTTGAAACCGGTTGCTGCGTTGCAGCAAAAAGCCGCAAAAGCACCGTCGTTGCTGCTCAGCAGTCTTGCCGCGGCATTACTTGGCACTTTGCTGGCATTGACGCTGGCGTTGTTAATGCTGCGCAAATGAGCAGCCCCCAAGTCGCCATGGCATCGACGTTACTGCAACCTGCCGCATTGGTGCCGACGCTGCGCCGGCTGGATTTATTGATCCTGCTGCTGGTCAAAACCTATCTGTTGGTGGATGCGCTGAACGGCTTTGTGCTGCAGCAATATGGCCAGGGGCTGCCATTGTCGGCGGCTTACAAATCACTGCTGATGGCGCTGATGTTACTGAGCTGCAGTCTGACGCTCGGTCGGCGCATTGCGTTGTTACCGGTGATGATGGCGCTGCTGTTAACCGGGCCTGTGATTAGCTTTTTCAGTTTCGGCCATGCCGCCGGGCTTAGTTATGACATCGGTATGGTGTTGAAGTTGTTGGCACCGTTGCTGGCGGCCTGGTATTGCTTTGGATTGTGTCAGCGCGACGCAGACCTCGCCCGGCGCAATCTGCATCAGCTGATGTGGATTGGCTTTAGCATTATCGTGCTGAACTTGCTGCTGGGCCGGCTCGGCTATGGTTTATCGGCTTATCTGCCCAGTGATTATTTTCCGGATCAGCAACTGGGCTCCAAAGGTTTTTTTAAAGCCACTAATGAGTTGTCGGCTTTATTGCTGGTGTTCAGCGCTTATTTGTTTGCCTGGTATTGGCCACGGCAAAAAGCAGTATTTGCGCTGGTGTTGCTATTGAGTTTGTTTTGCAGCAGCACATTACTGACCAAAACCGGTAATGCCGGTGTGTTGCTGTTGGCGCTGCTGATCCCATTTTTACAGGCCCGTGCTTTGTGGCTGCCTTACCGACGTTTGATCTTATTGGCTTTGGCTGGCGGCGCTGTACTGACGCTGTTACTGGCCTGGCAACTTCCGGCGATTTTGCCACATCTGCCGTTGTCGGAAAAACAGCAACTGGTGCTGCAACAACAGGGGGCGATTGGCATTGTGCTGTCAAACCGTGATCTGTTTGTGCGGGATAATTGGGTGTTTGTTGAACAGTATTTTCCGGCCTGGCAGCATTTACTCGGCGTTGGCAATGCCGGCCTGGCACTTTACAGCAGCAAACCGCTGGCGGAGATAGATCCGGCAGATCTGTTTATCTGGTTCGGTGTGGCTGGCCTTGGCTGGTATTTATTATGGTTTGCCGGCGTCATCCGGCTCGCGCTGGCCGGCTGGCGACAAGCTCCGCAATCGGTCGCCGCCGGCGTCCTGGCGCTGAATCTGCTGTTGTTGGTGGTGGCGTCGATGGCCGGGCATGTGCTGACATCCGGCATGCTATGGATCCCTTGGGGAATGCTGAACGGTGCCTGGGCGTTGTGGTTTTCTGCTGAGCAGCGGCTTTCTGCAGAGCAGCAACTTTCCGCTGAGGAGCATGCTGATGCTGCGCAGTGATTTTGTCCGCAAACTGATGAGTAACAGCGTGGCGCAGGGGCTGAATTTCGGCTCGCGCTGGTTGTTAAATCTTGCGCTGGCGCGTCACCTGCTGGAGCAGGAATTCGGCATCTTCAGTTTCATCTACATGCTGGCCAATCTGTTTTTTCCGGCCATTGCCTTTGGTGCCAATTTCTATCTGATCCATCATGCGGCACAACAACGCCATATCAGTCAGTTGCTGCAAAGTCTGCGGATCAGCCTGCTGGTTTTTGCTGTGCTGAGCCTGGGCTGTGCGGCGCTGCTATGGTGGAGCGCTGCGGAACTGGCGTGGAGTCTGTATCTGCTCAGTTTGTTGATTGGTCTGAGCTGGGCGCTGAATCAGGCCTGTTTCAGTTATCTCAAAGGTGCACAGCAGTTTGCGCTGGAAGTTCGCAGCCAGTTTGTCAGTGTGGCACTGACCTTGTTGCTGGTCGGCGCTATTTTTGCCGGCTGGTTTACCGACACAGTGTCGGTCCTCGCTATGGTGTTGCTGATCAGCATTTTCCCATTGCTGACCGCCGCAAAGGCGTTGTGGCCGGAGTATAAGAACTGGCGGACGCAGCCGGTTGTAACCGGCCCCGGTCTTTGGCAGCAACTGCGTCAACGTTTTAGTTATGCCTGGCATGATGTGTTTGCTATTTACCTGACCAATATCCCTTTTGTCTTTCTGGCACTGTTTAGTACTTTGCTGGCACTTGGTCAGTTTCGTAAGGCTTTTGTTTTGTTTATGCCGGTCACCTTATTACCGGTGGTGTTTTCTCAGGTGTTGCTGGCAAGGCTCAGTCACCAGCCGTTACTGACGGATAAATTACGCCTGTTTAAGCGCGTATTTCTGCTGAGCTTTCCATTGTTAAGTTTGCCGTATTTAATATTGTTGCTCGCTTGTCCCTGGTTATATCCCTGGTTGCTGGCGGAGCCACTGTCGGCGCAGGCTCAGCTGATTTGTACTTTGGTCTTGCTGACCTTGTGGCTGACGCTGCTGAAAACATATTTTGAAGTTTGGATCACGGCATTAGGCTTGAATAAGTGGCGAGCGGTCAGTGTCACGCTGGTGGCGTTGATTGGCTCTGCGGCATATTTGGTCGCGAACCAGCAACTGAGTCCTGAACTTGCCGCCTGGATATTTTTTGCCACCAATCTGTTGGCGGTCTTGTCATTGTTGGTACTCAGTGGCTACGGTATTCGCCACGAGCGGCAGCGGGAAGCTGCTGCAAAGTCGTTGGCTGAGTGATTCTGAGCGCTACATTGCTATAAAAAAAGCCGGGAGATCCCGGCTTTTTTAGCGATATGTTACTTGCCGTGGGGCAAGCAGATCAGTCTTATTGACCAACGACGTTGATCACCGTTTTACCACTGAAATCACAGTTGGCAAAGGCCTTGTGTTTCACCAGGATCACGATGATATCGGCAGCCAGACCTTGTTCCAGTGAGACCAGCTGGGCTTTGGCGTTGAGCTTGTTGGTGCTTTCCACATTAGGCTCAACGGCAAGCACTTTGCCTTCGTAGGTGTCAGCCAGTTTGTTGACAATATGCAGTGCCGGGCTTTCGCGCAGGTCGTCGATATCAGGCTTAAATGCCAGGCCAAAACAAGCGACAGACGGCTTATTCAGCGCATGATTGGCGACTGTGGTCATCACTTTTTGCAACACCCATTCCGGTTTGAAGTCGTTGACTTCACGGGCGGTACGGATAAGGCGCGCTTGCTCCGGTGCTGAGTGCACGATAAACCACGGGTCAACGGCAATACAATGGCCGCCAACGCCAGCGCCAGGGGTCAGAATATTTACACGCGGGTGGCGGTTTGCCATCCGGATCAGTTCCCAGACGTTGATATTGAGCTTGTCACAGATCAGCGACAGTTCGTTGGCAAAAGCGATGTTGACGTCGCGGAATGAGTTCTCTGTCAGTTTTGACATCTCGGCCGTGCGGGCATCCGTTTCCAACAATTCGCCGGCAACAAAGGTGCGGTACAGCTGTTTAGCCATTTCAGAACAGGCTGGTGTCAGACCACCGACGATACGGTCATTAGAAATCAGCTCCTGCACCACTTTGCCTGGTAACACACGCTCAGGACAATAGGCCACATGGATGTCCGGGCTGTTTGAATCTGTCGGCAGCGTCAGATCAGGACGGACTTCTTTAATCCATTTGCACATCAGTTCTGTCGTACCAACCGGACTGGTTGATTCCAGCACGACCAGATTGCCTTTTTCCAATACAGGCGCAATGGATTTAGCTGCTGCTTCGACATAAGACAAGTCTGGCGATAAATCATCAAAAAATGGTGTTGGAACTGCAATCATAAATGCATCGGCCGGTGCCGCTTTGGTCTGGGCAGACAGATATCCACCTGTTACCGCAGCGTTGACCAACAGATCCAGGTCTGGTTCGATAATATGAATTTTACCCTGATTGATGGTATCGACCGCATATTGGTTCACGTCAACGCCAATCACCCGCAGTTTGCGCGAGGCCAGCATTGCAGCTGTTGGCAAACCGATATAACCCAAACCGATGACTGAAACAGTCTTTAACATAGCGTCACTCCGATTGTTTGCTATTTTTCGTTTATGTTATCACAGCTTAACGCTGGCAGATGCTGCGTTGCCAGCCCTTGCCGGCATTTTTTTCTCTACCAGACGCGCTTGTTTCTGCTTAAGGGGAACTTCATACTAAGCAGCTGAATTTGATAGGGGAGTTGTTGGTGAAAGACTTGATTGAGCCGTTTTTGTACCCGCATAATCTGTTTTTCTGGGGCTTGGTGGTTGCCGCAGTGCGCTACCGTAAGCCTGGTTTATGGCTGCTGTTGATTTGGTTTTATGCTTTTGGCAACGGCTGGGTCGCGAATCAGGTCAGGAACTGGTACAACGCAGACATCACATCGACGCAGTTTCAATCTGATTTTACTGGCAATTTTATGTTACCGGGCTGCGGGGGAACTGAACAGACGCTGCCAGATTGTGCCAAAGCGCGATTGACCCAGCTGGCGGACCTGGTGAACCAGACTTCGCATCAGGCGCCGCTAATCCATATGACTACTTTGTTTTGCCAACCATATCTGGACTATCTGCAACCATTGCTCAAACGCGAAGTGCGGCTGGATTGTTTTCATGGCGGGGCGACCACTTACCATGAGTTTTACACGCTGAACAGCCGGCTTGATCACAAGGTCCCGCTCTGGTTTGTCACCAGTGACTACCACGCCTACCGCGTACATCAGCTGGCAATGCAATATGGTTTCGCTGCGAAGGTCTACGCCGCGCAGAGTTCAACTTTCAAACCGGTGAATTGCGGTGCGACCTGTTTTCTGACCGTCAATCTGTCGAATTTTGATTTGTTCGCCAAACTCACGGCCGAGATCAGCAGCTTTTATGTCTACAAACTGACCCAACGTTTTACCGACTGGTCGAAATAAAAAACTGCCTGGAGCGGTTTTTAACAACGCCAGGCGTTGGCCCAAAGGGTAAGCGCCATGGATGGCAGCGAGTAAAAAACTGCCGGGAGCGGTTTTTAACAATGCAAGGCGTTGGCCCAAAGGGTAAGCGCCATGGATGGCAGCGCATCACCGACAAGCTCTGGGTACCTCGTAACTGCAATGTCGGTGTGCCGTCCAGCCATAGACATAAAAAACCACCGCGTTGCGGTGGTTTTTGTC
>JAIXSW010000304.1 GCA_027484495.1 Gammaproteobacteria bacterium | reverse complement strand
ATATCCTTTGGTGGATTTATTTTGCGCGGAAATTCAGGTTTCTAAGATGAAATGGTTATAAAAGCAGCGGGGCAGGTGTGGAAATCGGGTAGGTACGCGGGCCACCACGTGGCGAGCGATCGAAATCCAACTAACGAGATCGCAAACTCAATTGTCTGATTCTGAAATTAAAAAGAGGTTGATTTTGCGTAGGTACGCGCAAGCGAAGCGCCGCCGTACACGGACCACCACGTAGCGCAAGATCTGAGCCTGATTCAACTGACGACTACAAACTCAGGTTTCGGTATTTACAATGAAAGGACACATAGCTTGCGGGTCGGGTAGGTACGCGCAAGCGAAGCCCCGCCGTACAAACGAGGCTGCTGGTCGTCACACACTGGGTAACACGTGCCCTACGTTTGAGGTCAATTTAAAGAGACCGCAAACTCAACAACCAAGATCTTAAACGGACCATATTTTGCGTAGGTACGCGCAAGTGAAGCGCCGCCGTACGTTTACTCGCTGGCCGCCACCGGCCTCAAGTTATCAAATCCCCAAATCCCGCCAAACCTAACCACCAATCAACATCACCCACACCAGCCAATCAAACTGGCAGTAGCAATTTCTAAGCGATTTTGTAAGTGGAAGGTAATCAACTAACCCTGATGCTTTACCCATGCTTGGTTTCTGCTGAACAAACAATATTGGGTACAAGTGCTTGAGAGCCTTGAATTTTTGCGGTAGCGTGAGGCAATCTGAAATAGAAATATAGGATGCTCCACGCTTAGAAGCGCGGTTCGTCCTTTTGATGAAGTTGTTAAACGTTGTACGGATTCAGTTATGGATATAACCAAAGACGAACTAATAGCTATTTTAGGTCGGTGTAACTCAACGACCGAAGGTCCTTGGGTCTCATTCGTTGAAAGCCGCGATCACACTTCGGGATCAGATTTTATAAAAACAGCAAAAAATGATATCGAATTAAGCGGAGCAACTGTCGCTGATCAGGATTTCATCGCTGCTGCTAAGACAGATATTCCGCGGTTAGTGTCAATAATTGCAAATCATTATGGCTGGGAGTTGTAGTGGTCGCACTTAACAAATGCAAGCACACTGCGTCTGCGGTGCTGGACTCGCAACAAGTTACTCGCCTGTTTGGCGGGTGTTAGACCTTACGAAGGACGAACCATGATGTCTGAAGGTACAAAGCGTGCAATTGATGAACTCTCGAAAGATGATTTGCGTCTCGAAGTAGAAAAGCGTCGTCTTTCTCGCTATCAGGGAGAAAACTTTGCATATGCGCAGACACGCCTCAAACAGCTTGAGGAAGTCGATCAAACAGCTCAACACCAGGCTCAGTTGGCTGTTGCTGCTGATGCTAATGAAATTGCTCGGGCTGCCAACGAAATAGCTATCGAAGCAATCTCAGTCGCTAAGAAGGCTTGGCGGGCTGCCATTTTCTCTGTCGTCGTCGCCTTACTCGCAATCCTGGTCGCGATGTATTCAAAAGGCTAATTACTCTACTTCGATCTAACAATTCGCGTTATTTGCAGTCGTAGGCTTCTGCGACGCTCACCAAGGTTTGCGCGCGAGCGCTCAGTGTTATCCCTTAATCGGCTTTAGAGTTTTCGACAGGTTAATCAGCCAACACCAGAGCTGGTAGCTTTATTCGTGCGGCTTCTTGCCTAGACAAAATTCAAACCTAAGTTGCATTTTCCGTTTCCTTTCAGGTAGTTTGTCGTTCACTAATTGTTTACACATTCCACTCAGTACCTTAATCCCCATGAATCATAGAAATATCTTTAGAACTTTAGTCATCACCACAAATTTGGCCTATGTCCTTTCTGCCTTCATCTTTGTTTACCTCGACAATCAGCAGCTGGAGGCAGCCTATGCAGCCTTGCCGCAGGGTTCTGATTTTGAGAGCTATTTGTCTGATACCTTGTTAGGCATCATTGTGCTTGCCGGCATAGTCGCTATATGGTTTGCGTCTGTTGCAGGTTTGCTACTGTTTAAAAACTGGGGGAGAACCTGCACTGTTTTAGGCTTTCTGGTTAGCTTGCTTTGCGTTGCGCTAATGGGGCCAACGATTGAATTCGGTCTGGAGTCAGCGCTGAATGAATTACTGGCAGTTTGTAATGGAATCATTATAGCCAGCATGTACTTACCACCAATTTCGGCAGAGTTTAGCAAGGGTTTGCGACAGGGCGCTGCGACGCGGCACAGCTTGTAAAGCGCGGTGTTTTTTCGCTAAACGCATCCCACACCAATCTGAACAGCAACTTACACTTGTCGTGAGAAGGACTGAACAAAGCGCCAATATGCAACTTTGGATCTGCTAAGCTCGGGCTGACTTCAGATAACTCACGCAATGTATGTCAGCAGAAATCTATCAGCAGCTGTGGCAGCAATTTCAGTGTGCCTTGGCACAGCATCAAATCGTCACTGACCCGTATTTGAATAACCTGGCTGACGACCGGCGGGGTATGACGGCTCTGGCTTTTTTGCAGCCGAATAGCCCCGCGGCCTGCAGCGAAGTGCAGGTTTTTCAGCAGCAGCTGGCTGCGCTGGAACCGGCGCAATATCTGCAACCGGCCAGCGAGCTACATCTGACCCTGCTGTCGATTATTTCCTGCATCAGCGGATTTACCTTGCCGCAGACCGACGCGGCGGCTTACGCCATCGTATTTCAGCGTGTGCTGACTGAGCTGCAGCAAGACATCATCCAGCGCAGGATCCCGCCGCTGCAGATTGAATTGCGCGGAGTTACCGCGTCGCCATCCTGTATTTTGTTGCAGGGTTTTGCCCAAGGCGAAGGACTGAACCGGCTGCGCGACCAACTGCGTCAGGCTTATCGGCAAAGTGGTTTGCATCACAGCATGGACAGCCGTTACCGCCAACAAAGCGCGCACCTGACATTGTGCCGCTTTACCCGACCGCTGCAACAACCGGAAGCAGTGTTGGCGCTGTGTCGGCAGTATCAGGATTATCTGTTTGGTCACTTGCCGCTACAGCAGATAGATCTGGTGTTTAACAACTGGTATTTGCAAAGTCATGTGACGCAAACGCTGGCCAGCGTCAGATTGGACAATCCCGGTTCATCCTGAACTGCGAGAGCGTTTTAGGCTGCAGCCTCGGCATGTTTCTGCATGGGCGCAAGCAGTAAGGCTTAACCCCAAGAACATAACCAGCAAAGTACTTATTTGCGAAATGCGGCGCACCAGCGATGACCGGGTAACGCACTTGCAGCACCAGCCGGCTCCTGCCGTTCCCGGCGCCTTTTATGGCGCGGCGCGACTCTGGTATTCGCTGGTGCCGATACCTACGCTTTGGTGCAAAGGGCTCGTACGGCGACGCTTCGCTGGCCGATACCTACGGCTGGTGCAAAGGGGTTATAAACTAAGCCTGAGCGTTAGCTTCAGTTTACCGCCGACGCTAGATTTAGCCCCAATTCGCAGATATTGGCGGCCAACTGGCGCGTATCCATGTAGAATAGTGACATTAAGCTTTACGCTTTTTACTGTTGACTGCCCCTCTGTAGGAATTCCGATGAAAAAAACCTTCACTTTCGCCCACGCTAAGCTGCAACCTGCCCGTGTCGCTGACTCGATTAAACATGAAATTAAAAAATATCTGAACCGCGAACGCCGCAAGCCGCTGCCGGCTGGCATGGATTATTGGACTTTTGATTGTCGGTTTGGCGCGTCCGCTGACACAGCCGCCAAGGTCTATACCCCTGAAATCAATAAACATATTGATGCAGCATTGACGCAGGAACTGCCTGAGTTTTATGTTGAAATTCTGGCCCGTGCTTGTCAGCATCAGCCACGGACAAGCGCAGAGTAAATCAGCCGCGTTGCACAAAATGCAAACAAAGCTCTGCCTGAACGGCGAAATGCTGTATATTCCGCCCCTCATTTTTTGACTGTAGCAATTCTACAGAGGATTTTTTATGCAATTTTCATCTTTAGATTTGGCTCCGGATCTGCAGCGCGCGCTGACAGAATGCGGCTACAGCGAAATGACTCCGGTGCAGGCACAGGCCATTGTGCCGGCGCGTCGTGGTAAAGATTTACAGGTCACGGCGCAAACCGGTACCGGCAAAACCGCTGCTTTTGCCGTGCCAGTGTTACAGCGCATGCTGGACACGCCAAAACCAACGCAGGAAAAACGGCCACGCTGCCTGATCCTGACACCTACCCGTGAACTGGCGGAACAAATCGCCGACAATATCACTGCCTATGCCAAACACTTGCCCATCAGCATCACCGCGTTATACGGCGGCGTGAAAATGGGCGGTCAGGCCAATAAACTCAATGCCGGTGTTGATATTGTGATCAGCACACCAGGCCGCTTGTTAGAGCATATGTCGCTTGGCAATGTGATTTTATCTGACGTCGAATTTGTTGTGCTGGATGAAGCCGACCGGATGTTAGATATGGGTTTCAGCGCCGACGTGCTGAAACTGCTGCAAATGACCGCGACTAAACGCCAGACGCTGTTGTTTTCTGCCACCACCTCACCGGCGGTGAATGAGCTGTCGCATAAAATTCTGCACAACCATCAGCAAATCCGTGTGACCAAGGTCAACAGCACCGCAGACACCGTGCACCATGTGGTGTATCCGGTGGAAGAAAGCCGCAAAATCGAATTATTTGAACAGCTGCTGGCCGAGCAGAACTGGTTCCAGGTGCTGGTGTTCACCAGTACCAAAGAGCAGGCCGACCGTCTGCTGGCCGGTTTGCAACAACGTAAAATCAATGCTGCTGTCTGCCATGGTGATAAAAGCCAGGGCGCACGTCGTCGCGCCATTGCTGAGTTTAAATCGGCGAAATTACAGGTGTTGATCGCGACTGAAGTGGCGGCCCGCGGTCTGGATATTCAGGGCCTTGATTACGTGGTGAATTTTAACCTGCCGTATTTACCGGAAGATTATGTGCACCGCATTGGCCGCACCGGTCGTGCCGGCGCCTCTGGTCACGCAGTGTCTTTTGTCAGCCGCGAAGAAGAGCTGACGTTAGAGCGCATCCAGAAACTGATTGGCAGCAAAATCACCCGTATCATCAAGCCGGGTTTTGAAGTCAGCAACCGCGTGTCGTTACTGAAAAGTATTTCGCGCAAAGTGGTGTCAGGCCGTTCAAACAAAGCCAGTGAAACCTTTATTGAACTGGGCAGCTCCGGCAACGCCCAGCCAAAAGGCAAACCACGTCGCAGCAAACCAGCGCATGAAGCCGGCAGCGACGCAGCGAAAAAACCAGCAGCAAGACCACAGCTGAAAAAGCCAACTGCGCCAAAAAAACCAGCCGCAGGTAACAGCAGCGGACGCGGCAAACGCGCTTCTTAATTCAGTGCTTTGATTTGACCAATGCCGCCACAGCTTGCTGTTGGCGGCATTGTTTTTTCTGCGCCGCAGCACAGTCTTGCTGTTTGGATTTTCCTCGTTTGCCTTGTCATTCCCTGCGTCAGTCAACCCAAACTGGAATGATGCTGGTCTGTGGTTTTTAAGCGCGGTTGGAAGCAGGTAAAAGCTTGAGATAGCGAGTTGTTTACGGTAGCGTAACGGGTTGTTAAACAACAAGGCGCGGGCGCGGTGACCAGGCCAGAATGGCCAGTTGTCCGACACCAGAGGGCGAAAAGCTCACGGCATCGTCTGATTGATGAGGTGCGGCGGCGCTATCAACTGCCACCGGCCAATGTCGTGGCAACAGTCTGACAGCGCGGCATTCCGCGATATCGCCAAACTCAGCCTTTAGTGCTTACAAGGTTTTTATGACGGACGTGTTATTAAGAAAGGCTGTGCCAGCGGACATTGAGCAACTGGTCGAGTTGTGTCAGTTGCATGCGGAGTATGAAGGGGCATCCTATGATCCGGTGGGGAAGGCCGAGAAATTAAGCCAGGTATTATTTGCCGAACCGGCAGTGCTGCATTGTCTGGTTGCGGTTTCCGGTACTACGCTGCTGGGTTATGCCACTGCGACGAAAGAGTTTTCCACCTGGGATGCCGATTATTACCTGCATATGGATTGCCTGTATCTGCGCGCCGAAGCCCGGGGTTTAGGGCTGGGTACGCAGTTTATCAATCAGTTGAAAGCCCTGGCGCGGCAGCTGAATTGTTCGCATCTGCAGTGGCAGACCCCGGCAGATAACGACAAAGCCATTGTGTTTTATCACCAGCAGCAGGCGCACAGTAAGGATAAAAAGCGTTTTTATCTGGCAATTAACTGAATACAGCGTTGCAACAGGTCTTTTTCATCAGGAGCTCAATCAATGAAATTTGTTCTTTCTTTAGCCCTCGCGCTAAGCAGTTTTTTCAGTCTGGCCTCACCGTTGCCGGATTTCCCTTTTGTTGCCGTGACCGGTCAAAGCAGTAAACAAGTAGCGCCGGATAGTGTGACTCTGACCTTTAGCATCACCACCTTTCATCAGACCGCCGAAGTGGCCAACGCGCAGCTCAGTCAGGCCAGCACTAAGGTGTTGGCGCTGTTAAAAGCCAATGGCGTCAGTGATGAGCAGGTCACTGCCTATGAGCTGGAGAAGTCGGAAAAACGTAAACGCGACGACAACTACAACGAGCTGGAAATTCTCGGTTATGACTTAAACCGTCGCTTTGAAGTCCGTCTCAGCTCACTGAAACAATATCCGGCCTTGCTGGCGCAGCTTTACGCGGCGGAATACGTACACAATCTCAATAGTGTTTTTGATACCAGCGAACGCGATGCGGTTGAAACTGCTTTAATCAGCGCGGCAGCAGCGCAGGCACGCAAAAAGGCCGAACAGATGGCAGAAGGGCTTGGCGTAAAAATCCACAGCGTATTTGCCTTTAATGATTCCGGTTCATTTAACAGCTTTTTTGCCACTTTTGGCGTCAGTGAAAGCACGCTGGTCAACGCCGAGATGAGGACCGGATCTGCCCAGCAGGTGCTGGTGCCGCAATTTATTGAAATCTCCAAAACCGTCAATGTGATTTATAAAATTACGCCCTGAGTGTGCTGGCAGTTCTGCCCGCATAAAAGGCGGGCCAGGCCCTGCATGGGTTACGACCAACAAAAACAGGGAAAGCGATGCGTGCAACGTTAAGGGCAAAAATCCTCGCGGTTTGTGATAAACAAATTCAGGCTAAAGGCGAGACGGTCGGCTTGTCATTTTACGCGTTTTTTGCCAATAAAAATGACGATCCGGTTCTGTTGATGGAAGCGGCCAGTTGGTGGATCCAAACGCATCAGCTGGACCATTTCGAAAAAGCTCTGAAAATCAGAACCATGGTGGCCGCCGGGCTGTAAACCGCTTGCTGATATTTTCAGCGGGTTCTGGCATCGACAGCTTAATGTTGGATGTTAACCGGTGTCTTGGCATGGTACCGGGAGTGCGTTGATGTTAAACCTGAAACAGCCGCGCTTAGCGCTGGTGGTGGTGCTGTTATGGTTTGGGTTTGTGCTGGCGGCTTTTTTTACGGTCTACCCAGGCTTATTTGCTGTTTTGGCGGCGGTTGCGACGACGGCGTTGTTCTTGTTTCCAATCCGCTATGACGCGCGTCAGGTCGTCGCGGAAAAAGCCCGCACACCATTAACGGCGGCGACTTCGCCGCTGTTGCTGTGGGGCCTGCTTGTTGTGTTGTTTCCCGGGTTTTGCGCACTGGTGTTTGGGTTTTTATGGTCACGGTACGGCGTGTGATGCGCAGCGTGTGACGCCCAGCGTGTGACGCCCAGCGGGCTGCGCTTACCGTTACCTACTTGCTAAATATGTGCGTTATGAACCATTGCTTGCTCTCGATTAATCCTTCGCACTTAATTCCAGCAAGCCGCCTTGCACCAACGCCTGATGCGTGACAAAAGGCGTCGGTAAAGCCTGTTGATTCCATAACAGCTGACCGCTGGTTTTCTGTTTGATTTCAATCATTTTGCCCGGATAAAACTGCGGGTCCAGCGCGATGCGGGCGGCTTTGACACGCGGTTGAAACAGCGTGTAATTCGGGGTGCCGGGCTCGGTGGGGTAGAGGCCGAGCATGCTGAATACCAGCCAGGCCGACAGCGTACCGGCGTCGTCATTGCCCGGTAAACCGGCGGCGCTAAGTCCGTAATGCTGTTGAATTAACTGCTGAACTCTAAGACTGGTGGCGGCGCGGCTGCCGGGGCGCTCTGCTTCTAAGTAATTGTATAAAAACGGATAACTGATATCCGGCTCATTCGTCATATCAAATTTGTTTAAATCAAAGGTTTGGTCGAGCGCAGTGCGAAAGGCTTCCGGTCCGCCGAGCAAAGCAATCAGCTGCGGCATCGCGTGCGGCAGATAAAACCGGTAATTCCAGGCGGTGCCTTCGATGTAACCAGGCGTCGGTTCGAAATTGCGGCCAGCATCCGGATTAAAGCCGCTTAGCCACTCGCCGTTTTTTTGTTTCGGTCTGAACATGCCTGTTTGCGTATCGAATAAATGGCTAAACAGCTGCGCCTGCTTGGCAAAAGACGCCGCATCGGCGTCGTGTCCCAGCGCTTTGGCAAAAGCCGCCAGATTAAAGTCGGCGAGATAATATTCCAGACTGGTCGACACCGAGCCATCAAACGGGCCTTCATCATCAACCGGCACATAACCCAGCGCCAGATAATCGCTGTTTTCTGGCCGGATCGGATTTTTCGCCTGCATCCGCGCCGCTTGTTGCTGGCCCGGTTTGGCGCTGAAATCTGGTTTACTGACGCTGGACACTGTTGTGGCGGCGCGGCGCATCGCCTGATAAGCAGCGTTGTGGTCAAAATCGGTCAGGCCACGCTGATAACTGTCGTTGACCATCACCGTCGCCGGGTCACCGACCATCACCGCTTTTTCCATGCCGGCCAGTTCCCACTTTGGCAGATAGCCGGCTTCAGTGCCCATCGCGACCACCGACTGCAGCATCTGCGTCTGAATGGCCGGATACACCAGACTTAACAGCGGATGCAGATTGCGGTGGGTGTCCCATAACGAAAACACGCTGTAACGTGGGCTGCTGCTATTGCCAGTACCACTGCCGGCCGGGCCAAACTTAGGATAATCGCCGTTGCTGTCACTGATCACCGACGGGTGGATCAGGCTGTGGTACAGCGCGGTATAAAAGCGGACTTTGTCTTCAGTGGTGGCGTCGATATCGATGTGGCCTAACAGTTGGTCCCAGGCGGCACGGGCTTGATTGCGCGTCTGGTCGAAGGCGAATTTGGCTTGTTCCTGCGCTAAGTTCTGCCGGGCGTTGGCGATCGAGACAAAAGAAATCGCCAGCTGTAGTTCAATCTGTTCGCCTTGCTGTAGATCATAACTGAAATAAGCACCGATATCATCGCCGGCCAGCTCCTGGCGGTAGTTCGGGTAGGGTTTATAACTTTGGTTGTGCGAACTCCAGTCGGCTTCAACGGCGCGCACTGCCGGCATTTTTTTATACAGGCCGGCCACTTTGGGCGCTTTATTGACCTTTGCGACAAAATACACCGGTCGCGCCTGCTCACTGTGATAACAGAAAGTGCCGATTTGGCGATAACCTTCCACTTCGGTGTCTGACACCAGTTTGGCCATCGCGCCGCTTTCGTTACTCAAGCCAAGACCTAAATTCAGCAGAATATGCGCTGCACCGGCCGGAAAGGTGTAGCGGCTGATGCCGCTGCGCAGTGTGCTGGTCATCTCGGCACGTGTCTGATATTTGCTTAACGTTGTCGCGTAATAGCCGGCGTTGGCGCGTTCCTGCTGATAGGTGCTGCCGTACAAAGCCGGGTCGAGCTGCAGCGGACCTGTGGTTGGCATCGCCAGTAACACACCGAGATCGGGGCAGCCGACGCCGCTTAAATTGACATGACTGAAACCGGTTAAAAACTGGTTTTCTTTGACATAAACCCGCGAATTCCAGGCCGCGTCTTTGTCAAACGGATTGAGCTTGCCGCCAAAGGCTACATTAAACGGCGAGACCGACAGCAGCGCATGCGGATATTGGGCGCCGGGGTGAGTGGCGCCAAAATTGGCGGTGCCAATCATCGGGTCGACATACTGCGAAGGCGCCGGGCTATAAGGCGCTGGCGTTGCTGCCACGGCTGCCGGGACTATCAGCGAGCTGAATAACAAAACCAAACTTCTGCGCATCGTCAAAAACTCCCGGTTGGCGCTGGACTTGCGCTCATATCAAACTCCAGCACACCACCTTGCAGCAGTGCCTGATGTGAAAGCACGGCGCCGGTCAGCGGCTTGCCATTCAGCCGCACCGCTTTGACATACGGATGCTGCTCATTTTGGTTATTCGCGATAATTTTCAGCACTTTACCATTGCCAAGCCAAAGCGTCGCCTGCCGCACCAGCGGGGAACCCAACACATAGTCGCCGGACACCGGGTCGACCGGATAAAAGCCCAAAGCGCTGAATAAATACCAGGCTGACATCTGGCCGGCGTCTTCATTGCCCGCCAGGCCATCCGGGATCGGTTGGTATAACGTGCGCATGATTTGCCGCACTAAAGTCTGGGTTTTATCCGGCCGGCCGGCGAGGGCGTATAAATACGGCACGTGATGGCTCGGTTCATTGCCATGCACATACTGGCCAATAAAACCGGAGATCCATTCCGGCAGACCATGATTGTCACCGAGCGCGCTGGTGCTATGCACCGGGTCTTTCACGCCTTTTTTCTGTTGCCCGGTTAAAAACATCGCATCCAGTTTGGCGACAAAAGCCTGCTGGCCGCCATGCAAGCTGATGAGTCCGGCTACGTCATGCGGCACAAAAAAGCTGTATTGCCAGGCATTCGCTTCGCAATAGTCTTCCGGGTGATAAGCCTCCGGGTCAAATGGCAGCCGGAACTGGCCTTGCTGGTCTTTGGCGCGCATAAAACCACTGACCGCATCATAGTGCTGGCGGTAGTTTTGTGCGCGCCGGCTAAATTCGGCGGCGATTGCGGTCTTGCCAAGCCGGTGGGCGAGGCGGGCAATGGCGGAGTCGTCAAAGGCATATTCCAGCGTCAATGCGACGTTCCAGGGCCGCTCGTGATAAGGCACATAACCGAGGCGGCGGTAACTCTGGATGCCAAACTTCTCGTTGTTTTGCACGTCGTTGGCGCTATCTAAGGCGGCCTGCAGGATCAATGCGCCGAGCTTGCCATCCGGATCTGGCAACAAACCTTTGAGGTAGCTGTCGACCAGTACCGGCACGGCGTGATAACCCAGCATCATGTCGGTCTCAACGCCCTGAAAATTCCACACCGGCAGCCGGCCGGCGATTTGATAATGCTCCAGCAAGCTGTGCATCATCGCCTGATGGCGCGGTGTATCAAACAGCGTTTTCCATGGATGCAGCGCGCGGAAAGTGTCCCACAGGCTGAAAAAGTCATAATGTTGATTGCTGCTGAGCGCCTGCCCGGCACTGTTGTTGCCTTGGTGGTTGCTGAGTGCGGCATTGGTGCGATCAAGCTGGTGCACCCGCTGCAGCCGGTGCACCTGTCCATCCGGGCCGCGATAGTGGCCATCGGCGTCGCTGTAAACGCGGGGTGCTAAGGCACTGTGGTACAGCGCGGTATAAAACTGGGTTTTGGTTTGCGCATCGGCATCAATCTGCACTTGCGACAGCTCGGCGCGCCAGGCGGCCTGCGCTTGTGCCAGTGTGGTGGCGAAGTTGCCGGTTTGCTGTTCAGGCGCCGAAACTGTGCCGGTTGCTGTCGCCAGATCGGCGGTTAAATTGGCTGCAGCGCCGGCCACGCTGACGGAGCTCAGTGCGGTGCGCAGCAATACTTCGCGGGGCGCCTGGCCTGCACTGGTTGTAAATTGCAGCTGAAACAGCGTGGGGCCGGCCTGTGCACATTGGCTTAAGTCCGCCGGCAGTGCTGTGGGTAAGCTGCGTGCAGCTTTCAGTGGTACCGAGCTTTTGCTGTAGAAAAATACTTTTTGATCGGAGGCCCAGCCGCTGGAAAAACGGTAGCCAGCCAGCGTGTAGGCATCGGGCTGATATAGACAAGTGGCCGTGGTGCTGTCCCAGTTGCGGCTATAGGTTAAATCCAGCTGCAACATCGCCGGCGTGTCAGCTTGCAAATACCGATAGCGCTGCAGGCCAGAGCGCAGTGCAGCGGTCAGTTCTACGTCAATCTGACTGTCCTCAAGCAGCACCCGGTAATAGCCGGGGCTGGCCGTTTCTTTGCTATGGCTGAAGCGCTCAGTCCGCACCTTGGCATCCTTCCCACCTGCTGCCGGCAAGGTTTGAAAAAAGTCGCCGCTGAACGGTAAAAACGAGATGTCGTATAAATCGCCGGCGCCGGTGCCGGATAAATGCAAATGGCTGAAACCAGCGATTTGGGTATCCGGATAAAAGTAGCCGCTGATCCAATCCCAGCCACTGCGGCCATTATCGGGGCTTAACTGCACCATGCCATAAGGCACTGTCGCACCGGGGTAAGTTTTCCCTTTACCGTCGGTGCCAATGAATGGATTGACCCAGCGCAGCGGGTCGTCAACTTCAGCTGATGTTGGTGGCGAGGATGAGACTTGCTGCTGACAAGCACTTAGCAGCACACCTGAAACCGCTAAACATGGAGCAAGCCATACCAACTGCAAATTTCGACCCCGTGCCATATTAAGCCTCGCTGCTTGTGACAGATGCTGAAACAGCTGTGACGCCCAGCGTGGTGACGCCCATACCGCGCAGCACTTCAATCACGGCGCACAGCGTGTGGTAATCACATTTGGCACCGGCCGCCGATTTTTCATTGCTGACTTTCTGGTTGGCGCGGGTTAACAAACGAAACCAGGCGCCATACTGATGGTCGACCAGATGCTCCCAGCTGTATTGCCACAGCGCCTGATATGCCGCCATATAACTGATGCTGCCGGTCGCCTGATACAGCAGGGCAGCGGCAGCCATCGATTCGGCCTGCACCCAGAAATACTTGTCGTCGTCACACCAGCGGCCGTCCGGCGCAAATCCATAGACCAAACCGCCATGCTGATGATCCCAGGCCTGCTCATAAGCCCGGTCAAACAGTGCGCGGGCACGGTTTAGCATCCAGGCTTCGTTTTTGTGCCGGTGCAGAATTAACAGCAGTTTGGCCCACTCGGTTTGGTGGCCCGGCTGGAATCCCCATGGCCGGTACAGGTTTCTCGGGTCGTCTTTGTTGTAGTCATAATCGATGTTGAAATCCGGCGTGTAGTGTTCCCACACCAAGCCGTCGGTCAGATCGGCCTGCCGCACCGCGATATTCTCCGCCAGAGTCGAAGCCCGGTCGAGGAACAGTGTGTCGCCACAGGCTTCAAACGCGGCCAGCATCGCTTCACATAAATGCATATTGGCATTCTGACCACGGTAGCTGCTGAGCACGCCTTGTTGGCTCAATTCGTCGGCATACAGACCAAAATCAGCCTGCCAGAAGCGTTGTTCCAGCAACTGATACACCCGGTGCAGCTGCGCCTTGTCGCGCAGACCTGCTTTGACCGCCGCGGCATAAGCCAGCAGCACAAAAGCATAGCCGTAGGCCTGCTGCGTGTTATCCAGCGGCTGGTGGTCCTGCAGAGTCCAGGCATAACCGCCGGAGCCGTCGGCCATTAACTGCTCGCGCCAATGCACTTGCTCCAGATACTGCAGACCATGCTCGGCAATGGCTTTATAGTCGTCACGGCCAAACAACAACGCGGCGCTGACATAGTTGACGATAATGCGGGTGCTGCTGACCAGCTGGCGAAAACCCGGCGCAAACAAAGTGCCGTCATCGAGATAATTGTGAAAATAACCGCCGGTCGGGTCGACCACTTTATCGTCGTAGAACTTCAGGATGTCCTGGCAATGCTGTAGTAAAAACTCTGTGGTGTAAAAATTCATTGGCTCACCTTTTTGTCGAAATAAATTCAGTTATCGGGATCTGTATGCGATACCCGGTATGCGGTGGGTGTCGCTTCGCTCTACCCACCCTACGGCAGAGATGACTCCGGGCGTAGGGTGCAAAAAGCGCAGCGAATTGCACCGTCAAATCCTGCTTTGGCGCCAGTGCCACAGCGCATAACCGGCGATATAGACATATGCCAGCAGCGGCACGATAAAACTCTGTTGCACGCCGACCGTATCGGCTGCGACGCCTTGCAGCAGCGGGATTAACGCGCCGCCGACAATGGCCTGGCACAATAAGCCCGAGCCTCGGCTGGTCAACGCACCCAAGCCGGCGATGCCGTGGGTGAAAATAGTCGGGAACATAATTGAATTAAAAAAGCCGATGGCAATAACTGCCACAGCGGCCAGCATGCCGGTCTGGCTCATCGTCAGCAATAACAGCGCGATAGCCACGACCGCGTATACGGCCAGCACCAGTAACGCATTGATATAGCGCGTGATCACAGCGCCTGCAAAGCGGCCTAACATGGCGCCGCCCCAGTAATAACTGACCCACTGGCTTGCGGTTTGTTCGCTGAGTGCACCCAGTTCCGGCAACGCCAGATAGTTAATCAGGAAACTGCCAATCGACACTTCCGCACCGACATAGAGGAAAATCGCCGCCACGGCGCCGTAAAAATGCAGCGGCAGCCGTTGTGTGGTTGCATGTTTAGATAAATCTGCGGTTGCGGTCTCAGGCTCGACCTGCAAGGACGGCAGCTTTAACCGGGCAAAGATCACGGTCACCACCAGACAAAATCCAGCCAGCAGCAGATAGGGTAGCTGTACGGCTTTGGCATCAGCGCCGGCAGCAGCGAAGATCAAAGCCGCACCAAATAAAGGTGCCAGGGTATGGCCCAGTGAATTGACCGCCTGCGCCAGACTGAGCCGGCTGGCTGCAGTCTGGGCCGGCCCGAGTGCGGCGACATAAGGATTGGCGGACACCTGCAGCAGCGTAATACCGCCGGCCAGCACAAACAAAGCGGTCAGAAACAGCGGATAGGTCGCCAGTTCCGCTGCCGGATAAAACAGCAGACATCCGGTTGCCAGCGTGACCAGACCGGTCAGAATGCCGCCGAGAAAACCAATCCGTTCAATCAGCCGGCCAGCCAGTGGCGACAGCAAAAAATAGGCACCAAAAAAACACAGCTGCACCAGCATGGCCTGGGTATAACTCAGGTCAAACGCTGCTTTGAGGTGCGGGATCAGAATGTCATTCAACGCCGTGACAAAACCCCAGATAAAAAACAACGACGTCATCGCCATAAAAGCGAAATGACCGCGTGGGGCGTCACCAGCGTTGTTTGCCGCAGTCGCGGCAGTGGGCATAAAAGCCATTAGTGGGTGTCCTTATTCAGGTGGCTGTCCGCCATTGTGGTTGCTTCCGCCGATGTTGAAACTGAAAACGGCCGGCTTTGTGCATTGATCGCACGGCTGGTATTGGGCGTGGCGCTCATGTCAAAACGCAGTTCGCCGCCTTGCAGCAGATCGCTGTGACGCAGGAAGTTCTGCTCGACCGGCTGGCCATTCAACTGCAATGCCTGTACAAAAGGCCGGTCGGGTTGATTGTTGAACGCATTGATCTGCAACTGTTTACCTTGCGGCAAGGTCACAGTGACGGCATTAAACAGCGGGCTGCCAATGACATATTCCGGCACACCTGGCGTGACCGGATAAAAACCGAGCGCGGAAAACACATACCAGGCAGACGTCTGGCCGTTGTCTTCATCGCCGGCATACCCATCCGGGGCTGCGCTATAGAGTTTTTGCATGATCCGGCGCACTTCAGCCTGGGTCCGCCATGGTTTGCCGGCATAGGTGTACAGGTACGGCATGTGCTGAATGGGCTGATTGCCATGCGCATAATTGCCAAAGTCGACAATCTGCATCTCGCGAATTTCGTGGATGGTGAAGCCGTAGTAGGAATCATCGAAGGCGGGCGCCATGTTAAACACAGTGTCGAGTTTGGCGCTGAACAGCTCGTCGCCGCCCATCAGTTGCTTCAGGCCGGCAATGTCGTGAAACACCGACCAGCTGTAATGCAGGCTGTTGCCCTCGGTAAAGGCATCGCCCCATTTCAGCGCATTAAACGGGCTCTGGAACTGGCCGTCTTTGTTGCGACCGCGCATCCAGCCGCTGTCGGCATCAAACAGGTGACGGTAGTTCTGTGCTTGTGCGGTAAAGCGTTTGGCATCGTCGGTTTTGCCCAAAGCCGTGGCTAAGCGCGCCAGGTTAAAGTCGGCAAACGCGTATTCCAGCGTACGGGCGGCGTTTTCGTGAATACCGACGTCATAAGGCACATAACCGAGCTGATTGTAAAACTTCAGGCCTTCACGGCCGACTGATTTAGCCGGCCGGCCAGTTTCAACCCGGGTGTTTTTCAGCGCAGCCTGATACAAAGTGTCGATATCAAAACCGCGGATACCTTTGGCATAAGCGTCGGCGATGATCACCGCTGAATTGGAACCAATCATCACGTCACGATGGCCTGGGCTGGCCCATTCCGGCAACCAGCCGGATTCTTTGTAGGTGTTGACCAGACCCTGCATGATGTCGCTGGCCAGTTCCGGATACATCAGATGGAAAAACGGAAATACGGCGCGGAAGGTATCCCAAAAGCCGTTATCGGTGAACATTTTGCCGGGCAGCACCTGACCATTGTACGGGCTGTAATGCACAGTCTGGCCCGCGGCGTCAGTTTCATAAAACCGCCGTGGAAACAACAACACCCGGTACAAGGCGGAATAAAAGGTTTTGATGTCATCCGGAGCACCTTGTTGCACCCGGATGCGGCCAAGCTGTTGTTGCCACTCGGTGTCGGCTTTCGCCAGCGTGTCGGCAAAACGATCGCTGCCAATTTCCTGCTGCAGGTTCAGCTCGGCTTGGGCGGGACTGATAAAAGACGACGCTACTTTCACTTCAATCTGTTCGCCTTTGGCGGTGTCAAAGCCCAGAATAGCGCCGACATGCTGGCCGCTGCGCTCTAGGCTATTGGGCTGCAACTTGTAGCCATCGCCAAAGGTATGCTGCAGCTTAAATGGCTTGCTGAATTCTAAGACGAAATAATTGTGGAAGTTGTCTGGCACGCCGCCATGGTTATTGCGGGCGTAACCAATGATTTTACGCTTTTCGGGCAGGATTTTGACCATCGAGCCTTTGTCAAAAGCGTCCAGCACAAGGTAAGAGGCTTTGTGCTCCGGGAACGTAAAGCGGAACTGAGCGGCGCGGGCGGTCGGTGTGACTTCGGCCGTGACGTCATAATCGGCCAGATAGACTTTGTAATGGTGCGGTTTGGCCGTTTCGGTTTTGTGCGAGAACCAGGAGGCGCGGTCGTCCTGACTAAACTTCAAATCGCCGGTCACCGCCATCAGCGCAAAAGCACCGTAATCATTGAGCCAGGGACTGGGTTGATGGGTTTGTTTGATGCCACGGAGTTTGTGCTGATCGTACTGATAGGTCCAGCCGTCGCCAATTTTCGCCGTCATTGGCGTCCAGAAATGCATCCCCCATGGCATTGCTACTGCCGGATAGGTATTACCATGCGACAGTTCAAAACTGGAGTCGGTGCCCATCCGGGTGTCGACATAACTCAATAAGTTCTGTTGCGGCCGGATTTGGTCAGTGGGCAGTGGTGCCGGCAGTTGCTCAGACGATGGCTCCGGCCGGGCAGCAGTAGCCGTCAACGCCTGACCTGGTTGTTGGCAGGCCAGCAGCGCAATGATGCTACTGCATAGCAGTAAGGTTCTGATTTTTAACATGAAGTTTCAGCCTCTTCTGGAGTCTTTGCCAGTGTTTTTAACGTAGCTGCGCCAGCGATTGCGCCGGAACCTCTCAGCCAAAAATTGCAAGGACGGATAAAATTTGCCCGACTGTAATCGATTACATTTAAAATTGTCCAGCGGATTTTCGGCTGGTACAGCCAGTGTGACGGCAATGCTTATTGTGTATGGCGGGATGTTTTCCTGCTATGCTTGGTTTTGTTCCAATGTTAACGTTTACATTGTGTTGTGCGACAATGCTTGCGCATTAGCTGCGGCAATGGTTATATAGCTTTTGCCGTGTTTGAATTCGCGCTAAGATGGCCGAATAACTTGCTGATCTTTAATAAGATGATCCTGTTACAGTTGTTTCTGTAACAGATGAATCTGAATAATGCGAACAGGCAGATCTGTGTATTTACATTCCGCTGTGGGAAGGTTCCGCAATGACCAATATCAAAAAAGTCAGTGAGCTGGCTGGTGTGTCGACCGCAACAGTGTCCCGCACGCTGAAATCACCGGACCAGGTGTCGGCAGCGACCAGGGAAAAAGTGCTGGAAGCGGTCAAAGCCGCCGGCTACCGGCCGAACTGGCTGGCCAGCAGCGTCAAATCCGGCCGCTCCAATACCATTGTGGTACTGGTGCCCAACCTGGTGAACCCGTTTTTTATGCGCATTATTGGCGGTATTGAACAGGCGGCGCAGGAAAAAGGCTTTTCGGTGCTGCTCGGCGATACGCAAGGCTCGCCCGAACGCGAACATGAATATGCCAGCATGGTGCTGACCAACCGCGCCGACGGCTTGATTCAGCTCGAGCATTCGTTTCCGTTTTCAGCGGCAGACGCAGATTTAGCTGGTGATTTACCGATGGTCAGTGTGTGTGAGCGCATCCACAGCGAGAAGAAATATCCGGTGATTGAGCTGGATAACTATGCGGCGAGCCGTGCTTTGGCGCACCATCTGCTGGGGTATGGCCACAAGCACTTTGCTGCCATTGTCGGTCAGGTCAGCAGTCAGATTTACCGTGAACGCTTAGCCGGGATCCGCAGCGTGCTGCAGGAAGAACAGATCCCGTTTGAGCAAAACCAAATTACCGGTGGTGCTTACACCATTGAAGCCGGTATTGCCGGGGCGACGCATTTATTGTCGCAGTCGGTCAGACCGACGGCGATCTTTTGTTTTAACGACGATATCGCTATCGGTGCCGTCCATGCGATTAAAAAAGCCGGGCTGCGGGTGCCGGAAGATATCTCGGTCGTCGGTTTTGATAACATCAAAGTATCGGCTTTTATCGATCCACCACTGACTACGGTGGACCAGCCGGCGTACGACATGGGGCGGCGCGCGGTCGAAGTACTGGTCAGCCAAATTCGTGGTGAACCCTTAGCCCGCAGTAAAGAAGTCCTGCCATTTCAATTGATTGAACGCGAAAGCAGCGGCCCGGCACCGGTGTGATCACCGTGATGCGGTGCCCGGTGTGATCACCATGATGCGATACCCGGTATCCGGTGGGTTTCACTTCGTTCTACCCACCCTACGTTTTGCCAGCCTGCGAATTGCACCGTGACCTTGCCGTTAGCGATACCCTCTATTCCTGCACATCCAGATGGCTGTCACCGATTACAATTGCCTATCTTTGCCAAAATTGACTGGTCTGAACAGCCCGCAAACGGGCAGTTTTCGCGCCGTCTTGCACCAATCTGACGCAAAAATCGATCTTTATGTGATTGAATTTAAATAAAAAATATTAGATTACATTTTGTTTGCACTGATTTGAACTTTTCGCGATTGTACAGATTGACAGCAATTTGCCGCTTCGCTAGTATCAAGCACGTCATGTAATCGATTACATTTAATCGAACCGCATCAGACGCATCATCCAGATTTTTTTATGGCGTTGCAGGGGAGACGGATTTGTACCGGTCGGATGGCTGGCGGATCCTAAACCAACACCATGAAAAATAATAAAAAATAAAGGGACAAACCGGAACACACCGGTGCGTTTTCACATCTCACTGTGGAGAAGACCATGGTTAACAGGATAGACAGGACTATGTGGCAGCAAGGGTTAAAATTATCTGTGCTGTCGCTGGCGGTGATCGCCAGTCTGAATCCGGTCGCGGCCGAACAGGCAGCACCGGCACAGACGGCAGCAGCGCAGCAAGACAACACGCCGGCAACTGTTGCGGCTAAGAAAAAAGCCGCCGAAAAAGAAAAAATCGAAGTCATTGAAGTGCGTGGCATTTTGTCCAGTATGAGCGAGAACTTACTGAACAAACGCGCTTCCGACAGCGTAGTCGACGTGATCACCGCCGAAGACATCGGTAAATTCCCGGATAAAAACGTCGCCGATTCTTTGCAGCGCGTGCCGGGCGTCGTGATCCAGCGCGACGGTGGGGAAGGCGCCACTGTCAGTATTCGCGGTCTGTCTTCTGATCTGACGTTAAGCCAGCTCAACGGCAACTTTATTGCCTCTTCACCGGGTGAACCAAGCCGGTCATTCTCTTATGCCTTATTGCCATCGACGATGATCGAGCGGCTGGAAGTATTTAAATCTTCCGAAGCGCGCCTTGATGAAGGCGGCATCGGCGGTACCGTGATCATGCACAGCCGTAAACCGCTGTCGATGGATCAAAGCTCCGGCGTGCTGAACGTCGAATACAGCAACGCCGATATCACCGACAAAAATGAACCGCAGTACAGCGGCATTTACTCGTGGAAAAACGATGCGGACACTTTCGGTATGCTGGTCGGATATACCCGGCAGGACCGCACCAACCGCTCGCAAAGTTCGCGCGTCAACATTATGAATAAAAACTTCCTGTATCAGGAGCGCAAGGACAACCAGCTGGTTGCAAATGGCGCCAAAGGCTATGCCGCACAAAGTATGGTGCAGGAAGTGCTGGAAGAAGAGCGTAACCGCGAAGGCTTCCAGTTCACCAGCCAGTGGCGTCTGACTGACAAACTGGAAGTCGGCATGAATTATTTCCGCTTCACGCTGGGGCAGAACTCGATTCTGAACCAGCTGGAATATCCGGAGTGGAACAACAACGACAATTACTGGACTGATGTGCGGGTTGATGCAGAGGCTCAGTTTGTTACCGGGATTGACTACTCTACCGGCGTGTCCGGTGCGCAGAAACTGTCGCCGATCCCACGGATCAACGGCGAGTACAAAATCGAAGAATCGACGTCAGATACCTTTGATTTTTATGCGTTATACGAAGGTGAAGATGTTAAATCGAAACTGACTTTTGGCCGCACCGAAGCCGAAGGTGGCCCGTCCGAGAAATACCGCGCAGCTTATTATGCCAATGAAGCCTCGGCTTTTTATGGCTACGACTTATCCGGCAAAAAGATGACCACTTACATGGACCCGAACATGATCAATAACCTGGTAGCAGGGATTGGTGGTCAGGCCGATGTGGGGGCGACAGATTCCAGCTTTATTACCGGTACACAGGAAGAGAAATACGCCAGTCTCGACATCGATTATTTTGCCGACTGGGGTATTGTCGATACGGTCCGCTTTGGCGCGAAATATCGTGACGGTAAGATTCACCGTGATTCGCGTAACACCTTTTATCTGGCCAAAGATTTTGATGTGGCTGCGGCAGAAGCGGCCGGTGGCATCGATCTGGACGACGACTATTCACGCAACGGCGGCATCCCGAATATCACCACAGTGGTGCGGCCAGAATCATTGGGCAATTTGTCCGGCGTGATCAATACCAACCTGTTCCCGGCAGTGGATTGGCATAAATATCAGCAACATCTGGTGAATAACTTCCAGAAATATACGCGGATTGAGCCGAACTACGTGTATGGCGTACAGGAAGAGATCGCCGCAGCTTATGCCCAGGCCGATTACAAATATGAAAACCTGCGCGGTAACTTTGGTCTGCGTTTTGTCCGCACCACGACGACTTCCGGCTCGTCCGACAAAATTCTGTATCGCTTAGACTGGAAAGACGCCAAAGGCAATCAGCTGCCGGAAGCGCAACAACGTGTGGAGAATTTCGTTTATATCGAAAAAGAAAACACCGAGAACAAAGTGCTGCCAAGCGCCAACTTAGTGTGGGATATCGATGACAACTGGGTCTGGCGTTTTGCCGCCGCCAAAGTCATTGCCCGGCCGGGGTATGACGATATTGGTCAGTTCCAGACGCTGCGCTACACCTCGAACGAATACTCAGCCGACCGCTCTGCGGCCGATGACTTTGACCCGATTTATGACGGTGAAGGCTGGGTCGGTTCAGGCGGCAACAGCGCGCTGAAACCTCTGGAATCGACGCAGTTCGACAGCTCCTTGGAATATTACTACGGCAAAGGCTCAGGCTTTGGTGTTGCGGTGTTTAAAAAGGACGTCGACAACTTTGTCGTGCCTTTGATCATCGACACCGTGCGTAACTTACCTGTGGTGAACTTCACGTTACCAAATGCCGGTGGCAAGCAAATTACGGCCGGTGGTGATGGCCTGACGGTGCGTAACTTCAGCACAGTCGCCAACGGCACCAACGCCAGCTCCAAAGGCGCGGAAGTGTTCTGGCAACATTTCTTCGGCGGCGGTTTTGGTGTGTATGCCAACTACACCCGCAACAATACCAACCAGGCCAATGTCGAGCTGGACGGGCAGAAAGTCGGTGAGTCGCCATTAATCGGCAGCTCGAAGTACCAGCTGAACTTCTCGGCGTTTTATGAAGATGACCTGTTTAACCTGCGGGCTTCTTACAACAAACGCGGGCCGAGTGTCGGCGGTTATAACGCGTCGTGGGAAACCAACTACTACAGCGCGGCTTATGACCAAATCGATCTGAACGCCAACTACAACCTGACCGAAATGCTGGTGGTATCAGCCTCTGTCATCAACCTGACCAAGTCAGAAACCTATGTCCACCTTGGTAACGATACCGACAAGCGCTTTATCCAGAACGCTTATGGCGGTCGTCGTTACTACATGGGTGCCACTTACCGGTTCTAAGGCTCAGATACAGAGGGATTAATAATGAAACAGTTTAAAATCAATATGATGTATGGGGTTGTCGCGCTGGCGCTGACCTCGCTGTATGGCTGCGGCGGTGCTGGTGAAGCAGATCCGGCCAATATTCCGGTGACGCTGGACACCACGGCTGCTGATATCAGCGGCTCGGCGGTCAAAGGCACCTTACGCAATGCCAAAGTGACTGTGTCGCAACTGAATGGCTCTGCCATCACGGTCGGCAGTGGTGATCGCACCGGCAATAACGGCAAAGTGGCGTTTTCGGTGACAGCCAAAGAAGGTTTTGGCCTGAACAGTATGCTGAAAGTGCAGGTGTTGGCCGATGCGCAGTCCAGCATGGTCTGTGATGCAGTCAAATGCGGCACTGTGGCTTTAGGCGATGTCGTCAGTGGCGCCGCGCTGACCGGCACCAGCTTTACCACATTGACCTGGGTGCAAATGCCATATGCATCTAAATCAGATGGCGTGGTGGATGCGCGCTTCCAGGCCAATGCGCTGACGACTATCGCCAGTAAGCTGGTAGCGGCGGATGTCGCGGCGGGCCGCAATGTGTCGGTACGTCCTCTGTATGAGATGGCACTGGCGGATAATTCGGCCTTGCTGCTCAAAGCGCTGGGTGTCGCTGTGAAAGCTAACGTGTTCACCACTGAGCTGGTCAGTGCTGAGGCTTATCAGAACATGGTCACGGGCGAGACTTGCGACAAAGGCGTCTGTAAGGACACCTTAGTTGCGCCGGACATTATCAAACTGTCGCTGTTAAATGCGGCCTTTGCCGGCATTGCCGAAGGCGAAAGCTTCAACCAGCTGATGAACGACGTTGCTGCGGCCATTCCATTGGCGCAGGAAGGGGATGTCACGGTATTAAACCCACTGCGCGAGCGCATGCTGGCGGCGATCAGTGGTCTGCCCTATTTGGCGAAAGTCGGTTTGAAAGCTGAAAACGTGGTCGACCTGAAACTGGCGTTTATTGATGCCGCCGTCAGCTCTGGCCCGGTGCGTGAAATCACTACAGACGCGGTAGTCGCCAGTGCCGCGATCAAAGGCAGCAACCGTATCAGTGCGGCTGAAGCTGAAGCGATGGCTTTTGATGGCAACAATAACACCAAATGGCTTGATCACAATGACTGGAAAGGCGCGCCAAGCGTGGCCAAACCAAGCTGGGTGCAAGTGAAATTTGCCGAGCCGCAAGCGGTCAATAGTGTGCTGATCACCAGCGCCAACGACGCGCCGGCGCGGGATCCGGAAAACTTCCAGGTGCTGGCGTCCAATGACGGCACGAACTGGGTGACGCTGGCCGAGTTTATCGGTGAGAGTTTTGACAAGCGTTTTGAACGTAAGCAGTTCCGTTTTGTGAATGGCCTCGAGTTCAGCTACTACAAGCTCAACATCACGAAAAACAAAGGTGATGACACGCTGATGCAGCTGGCAGAAATTGAGTTTGTTGGTCCGGTTTATACCAGCGCCGATCATACCGATCCGGTTGGTACCGGCGTGATCACGGCGCGCAACCGCATTGGCGCCGGTGAAGGCGAAAGCAAAGCCTTTGATAACGACGTCAACACCAAGTGGCTGGATCACAACGACTGGAAAGGCGCACCGACTGCGGCGAATCCGGCCTGGGTGCAGATTGATCTGCCTGAAGCTAAAGCGGTGGATACGCTGGTACTGACCAGTGCCAACGACTCGCCAGCGCGCGACCCGGAAAACTTTAACCTGCAGGGCAGTAACGACGGCGGTAAAACCTGGACCACGCTGTCGGCCTATATCGGTGAGAGTTTTGATAAACGTTTTGAACGCAAGCAGTTCAGCGTTGCCAATTCGCTGGCGTTTAGCAGCTACAAGCTCAATATCAGCAAAAACAAAGGCGATGACACGCTGATGCAGGTGGCGGAAATTGGTCTGGTTGGGCCGAAATTGCCGGATTTAAATCATGGCCGGATGGCTGGTGTGACTATCACCGCGCGTAACGCTATCGGCGATGGCGAATCCGGGCCCAAAGCCTTTGATGGTCGTTCAGACACCAAGTGGCTGGATCACAACAACTGGAAAGGCGCACCAACCGAAGCAGCACCAAGCTGGGTGCAGGTGCAGTTCCCAACGCCAGTGACCGTGAACAAACTTGGCTTAATCAGTGCCAACGACGCACCAGCGCGCGATCCGGAGAACTTCAATATTGAAGCCTCCAGTGACGGCAAAAACTGGATAAAACTGGCCAGCTGGATCGGTGAAAGTTTCGACCAGCGCTTTGAGCGCAAGGTGTTTAACTTCAGTAACGACCTGGGCTTTAGCTACTACCGGTTTAATATCAGCAAAAACAAAGGCGATGACACGCTGATGCAAATTGCCGAAATCGAAATGATTGGCCCGCAGTATCAGTCAGTGGACCATTCGGCCGCGGCTGGCGTGACCTTCACTGCGCGTAACCGTATCGGCGCCGCCGAAGCGGAAGGCAAAGCTTTTGACAATGATATCAATACCAAATGGCTGGACCATAATGACTGGAAAGGCGCGCCGACTGAAGCCAATCCGTCCTGGGTCCGTATCGATTTGCCAAAAGCGCAGATCGTGTCGAGTCTGGCTATCACCAGCGCGAACGATGCAGCGGGTCGCGATCCGGAGAACTTTAACATCGAAGGTTCTAACGATGGCGGCACAACCTGGGTACGCCTCGGCAGCTGGATCGGTGAAGGCTTTGATAAACGCTTTGAACGCAAGTTGTTTGAAATGGGTAATGGCTTTGCCTACAGCAGCTATCGCATCAACATCACCAAAAACAAAGGCGATGATACCTTGATGCAAGTCGCTGAATTTGAACTGATTGGTCCTGTTCTACCTTGATTAGGGCCCTAGCCAGAACTTTAAGCTGTATCTTTTGTGTGACCTGTGTGCATGGAAGGCGGGGCCAATGATGGCCCCAAATTCCAATCCTGACCGACCGGTTTCCGGTTTTGTGTTTCCCCCGGTGCAGTTTTTCTGCACCGGTTTTTTTCCGCGAAAAGCCTGAAGCGGTAGGCTTTCCTGTTGAGGAATATTATGAATTCGATCGCAACTGCCTTATCTAAAGCTCCCCGCGTGGCGGACTCGCTGCCGGTGGGGGTTGGCATTGATGGCGGCGGCAGTCATTGCCGCGCCTGGGTATTTAATGCCAAAGGGCAGGTGCTGGGGCAGGGCCAGAGTGGCCCGGCCAATCCGGTGGGTGGCTTAACCGAAAGTTTCGCCGCCATTACTGACGCCGCTGTCGCTGCAGTGCAGGACGCCGCGTTACCATCCGGTATGCTGGCGCAGCTGCCGCTGGCGGCCGGTCTTGCCGGCCTGCATTTACCGCAGTTTTATCAGCAATTTCAGCAGTGGCAACATCCGTTTGCCAGTCTGCATCTGACCACCGATTTACAAATCGCCGCGTACGGCGTGCATCAGCAACAGGATGGCGCAGTGGTCATTCTGGGCACTGGCTTTAGTGCGTTAGCCAGTGTTGGCGCCGATCGGATTGAACTCGGCGGTTATGGTTTTCCGATCAATTGCAATGCCAGCGGGTCCTGGTTTGGCCTTGAAGCGGTCAAGGCAGTATTGCTGGCGCGGGACGGCCTGGCGCCAGCCACAGTATTAACCGAACGACTGCCGGACGCCGCGACCCCGGCCAGTCTGGCCAATCAGTATCTGGGTCAGGGCCCGGCCGTGTATGCCCGGCTGGCTCCGCTGGTATTGCAGGCGGCGCTGGACGGCGATGCCGTCGCATTGCGTATTCGCGTAGAAGCGGTGCAGTTTGTTGAAGCGGTGGTTCGCCGGTTATTGGCGGTCGGCGCGCCGGCAGTAGGGCTGGTCGGTGGCATCGCCGGTCAGTTAGTGCCGCTGCTGGAGCCGAGTTTGCCGTGCCATTTTGTTGCCAATGCCGGTGAACGCGGCAGCTGGTGTTGGTTAAGTCAAAAACTGACGGAGTTGCCGGCATGACCAAGTCCATGACGTCGAAGCAAAGTAAATCACTGTTACAAGGCCGTCGCGATTTATTAAAACTGGCGGCGGCGTTGCCGCTGGCGGGTAGTCTGGGCGCGTGCGCCAGTGCGACAGCACCGGCAACGTCAGCGAGTGCCGCTGTGACGCCAACACCGAAAAATGCAACGGTGCGTAAACCGATAGTCGTATCAACCTGGGAACATGGCATGCCAGCCAATGCCGCGGCCTGGCAGGTATTAAGCCAGGGTGGCCGTGCGCTCGATGCCGTCGAGCAAGGTGCGCGGGTACCGGAAGCGGATCCTGCAGTACGGACTGTGGGCCTTGGCGGTTATCCGGATGCGTCCGGCGAAGTGACTTTAGATGCCTGCATCATGGACCATCAGCTCAATTGCGGCTCTGTGGCGGGCCTCAAACGCATCAAACATCCGATCTCGGTGGCGCGTGCCGTGATGGAAAAAACGCCGCACGTGATGCTGGTCGGCGAAGGTGCGCTGGCGTTTGCCAAAGCGCAGGGTTTTGTCGAAGAGAACCTGCTGACCGAACAAAGTAAACAAGACTGGCTGCTGTGGCGCGAACAGGGCAAAGCCAAGTCGCAGATTAATCTGGAGAATCACGACACCATCGGCATGCTGGCACTCGATAGTCACGGTCATCTGGCCGGTGCCTGCACCACCAGTGGCGCGGCTTATAAACTGCCGGGCCGGGTAGGCGATTCGCCGTTGATTGGCGCAGGTTTATATGTCGATCAGGATGTTGGCGCTGCCACGGCCACCGGCCTGGGTGAACTGATGATTAAAACCGTCGGTTGCCATCTGGTGGTTGAACTGATGCGCCAGGGCCTGAATCCGCAGCTGGCTTGTCAGCGAGCGGTCGAACGTATCGCCGCCAAAATTCCCAATGCAGCGGAGGCGCAGGTTGGTTTTCTGGCGTTAAGTGTGCACGGTGAAGTGGGCGCTTATTGTCTGCATGGAGGTTTTAACTATGCGGTGCAGGATGCCAGTGGTGCGACGCTGACCGATGCAACGCACCTGCTACCGGGAGTGGTGGCATGAAGGCGCTGGTTTTCACCTTCACATTGCTGATGGCAGCGCAGTCTCAGGCATTGTTGCTGCAGGCGACGCCGACTCAGATCACTGGCCTGACACCGGACCAACCGCCGTTTGCACTGACGTTGGCGCAAACCAAAGCCTGGACGCCGCATGGCGCGACTGCGAGCAAAGCCAATATCAGCCAGGTGCCGCTGGCAGAGCGACTGCCCGCGCCGCTGAACGCTTCACAGGCGCAAAATCAGCAGGCGCAGGTGCTGTACGCGCCGGACGGTATGAACAATTTCGGTAATTATTTAAAACCGCAGCCCAAAGCCAATCTGTATAGCTTCAGCAATTGGGCGCAAATCGATGTGCTGAACTGGTTTGCCGGCACCGCTGATTTATCGGTGCAAATTCCGGCGCGGCCCTGGGTCGAAACGGCGCATAAAAATGGCGTCAAAGTGCTGGGGTCGGTGTTTCTGGGCATCGCTGAGTGGGGTGGCAATCCGGACACAGTCGAAAAGCTGCTGGAGCAGGACGCAGAGGGTAATTTCATCATGGCGGATCAGCTGCTGCGTATTGCCGGTTATTACGGCTTTGACGGCTGGCTGGTCAATCAGGAAACGGATTTAACTGCAGTCAAAGACGCGAGCAACCAGCTGGTCCTGGCGGCCGATGGTAAACCGCAGCAGGACAAAGTCCGCGGTCAGCAACTGGCGGCGAAAATGCTGGCCTTTATGCAGTATCTGACGGCCAAAGCGCCGGCCGGCATCGAAATACACTGGTATGACGCGATGATTGCCGACGGCACTGTGCGCTGGCAAAACGAACTGAACGCCAACAATCAGGCCTATTTAAAAGCCGATGCACAAGCAGGCGGCACCGCCGGCTCGCATGCGATGTTCCTGAATTACTGGTGGAATGGCGCTATGGTCAAGCAGTCGGTGCAGCGGGCAAAAGCCACTGGGGTGTCGCCTTATCAGCTGTTTTTTGGCGCTGATTTATGGCCGGAGCGTGACGCGCAGCAGGCCTTTGTCCAGACGCAGTGGCTGCGCGATTTGTTTGACGCCAAACAACAGCCACTCACCTCGATCGCGCTGTTTGCGCCCAATGTGAATTTTAACTTTGCCGGGGATAAATCCACGCCGGCTTACAGCACGTTTGCCAAAGAACCGCAGGATATCGACCGGTTTTATCAGACGGAGCAACGCTTGTTTACCGGCGATGATTTGAATGTAGCGGTGCCAGATCCAGCCAAACGCTGGCCTGGTCTTGGCGCTTATCTGAGTGCAAAAACCGTACTGACCCGGCTGCCATTGGTCAGCAGTTTTAATACCGGCCAGGGGTTGTATTGGTTTGAGCAGGGCGAGCGCCAGCCTGCGCCATTTTTGACCGGCGTAAAAGATGCGACGGCGACGAGCAGCGGCTGGAGTGATATCAGTCAGCAGGACCTGTTACCGACCTGGCAATTTGCGCTGCAAGGCAGTGCCGCAGCCGCGTCGACTATGCAATATGACTTTAACCATGGCTGGTCTGGCGGCAGCAGTTTGTTACTGCAGGTGCGTAAAGCCGGTGATTTGACGGTGCCGCTGTATCAATTAGCGCTGACATTGCCGGCGACTGCGCAGTTACAGCTGCAACTGCAAACGGACGCGCCGGGGGCGGTCGAGCTGCTGCT
>JAIXSW010000121.1 GCA_027484495.1 Gammaproteobacteria bacterium | reverse complement strand
TAATTGATGTCCGCACACATCAAATCATAATAACCGGACAAATCGGTGTAGAGGGCAGTGGCAGTCATGGCAGGTCCGGTCAGCGCAGCAAAAACGGCGCGCACGATAGCATAAATTAGTGCCTGCGGCGACCTGTCGCATTCAGTGCGGCACTGGCCGGTTTTATGAAAAACTGCCGGTCGCGGTTGCCATCATCGCTGACCACATTTATTAAAGGAGTCCCGAATGAGAATCAAACTGATCCTGACGCAATTGCTGTTATGGGCTCTGGCGGTCGGCGCCGCTGTGCTGACCGGTGCGCCGGATTTTTATGCGCTGTTACTGTTGCCGGTGATTGGTGTGATCGCCATTGCCGCCTTATGGCGGGCTACAGCGCCGCAAAAGGACTGCTGTAATTCATAACTGCCGCTATGAATTCCATAAATGTAAGCGCTTTACAAGAGCGCGTCAGGCGGGGCACTATCTGGCAAACCGACAAAAAGGAACGTCAGATGAAATTGAAGCTTCGCCTTAGCGGCCTGCTGTTTGTTACCAGTCTTGTCACAGGCTTTGCCGCACAGCCGCTTGCTGCCAAGCCCGCATTGTCCTTGCTTGACCCGACATTGAGTCAGTGGGAAACCTACCTCAGTTACCGGCATCAGGAGCAATACAATGGCAGCCAACCGACCGATGCCGCGGGGAAACCGCTGGCACCGCTTGGGCTGTTTCCCGGGCTGGACCCGCATGGCGTGTTCACGCTGCAGCAACAGGGCGGAGATACTGTGCTGCGTGTCAGCGGCGAGATTTATGGCGCTTTAACCAGTAAACAGCGCTTTCGCAATTATCACCTGACGCTGCAATACCGCTGGGGCGAGAAAAAATGGCCGCCACGGCTGCAGAAACTCAAAGACAGCGGCATTTTGTATCATGCCAATGGCGAACATGGCCGCGAGTACTTCCGCTCCTGGATGTTGTCGCAGGAATTTCAAATCATGCAGGGCCATAGCGGCGACTATTGGCAGCAGGCCAATTCGGCAATTGATATCCGCGCCTTCCAACCTGAAGGCGAAATGAACGCGGTGGCAGACAGCACGCAACCGTTTTTGCCGGCGGGGCGGAGCACTGGCGGCCCGGGATTTGTGATGCGCCAATTTAATGCGGAGAGGCCTGACAACCAATGGAACACGGTGGAGCTGATTTGCTTTGAAGGCCAGAGCCTGCACATCGTCAATGGGCAGGTGGTGATGGTGCTGAAAAACTCGCGTTATCAGCAGGATGGTCGTGATGTTCCAATGTGGGAAGGCAAAATTCAGCTACAAAGTGAGGCGGCAGAAGTGTTTTACAAAAATATCCGGCTGCAGCCGCTCGACCAGCTGCCGGCGCAGTACGCCGGCTATTTCTGAGCCGCAGTCATGCTTCGTTAGCAGCAAGATCTCAGACCAGATAAAGGTTGCACAATCCGGCTGGCACACTGAGTATAAAGCTCTGTGTTGTTGACTCTGGAGTCTGCATGTCATCATCTGCTATCGCGCTTATTACCGGTGCCAGTCGGGGCATCGGTGCTGCGACCGCCCGGCTGTTTGCGCAGCAAGGTTATGCGCTCGGGCTTAATTATCAGCAAGACCACGCCGCGGCCGAGGCGCTTGCCCGGGAGCTTCGCGCCGGCGGCACCCGCTGTATCCTGCTCCAGGCCGATGTTGGCGACGAAGCACAAGTGCTGGCGATGTTTCAGCGATTGGATGCTGAACTCGGGCCCTTGTCGGTGTTGGTCAATAACGCCGGTATTTTGCAACCACAAAGCCCAATCAGCGGGATCAGCGCAGCCCGCTTTGCCGCCATTTTACAAACCAATGTCATTGGTACTTTTTTGTGCTGCCAGCAGGCCGTGCAACGGATGCGTACTGATTTGGGCGGGCAGGGCGGCGCGATCGTCAATGTCTCGTCGGGGGCTGCCAAAAGCGGTTCGCCGCATGAGTATATTGATTATGCCGCCTCCAAAGGCGCGGTCGATACGCTGACCCGTGGTCTGGCACTGGAAGTTGCGGCGCAGGGGATCCGGGTGAATGCAGTCCGCCCCGGCTTTATTTATACCGATATGCACGCCGCCGGCGGCGAACCGGGTCGGGTTGATCGGCTGAAAAGCCGCATTCCACTGGGACGGGGTGGCGAAGCCCTAGAGGTCGCGCAGGCGATTGTCTGGCTGGCATCAGGCGCCGCCAGTTTTACCACCGGCAGCTTTATTGATGTCTGTGGCGGGGTTTGACGTGCAGAACTTTTTCAGGAGCAAAAACATGCAACAACGACGGATATTATTGTTGATTGGTTTAGCGCTGCTGTTGCCGGCTCACGCAATTGAGCAGACTAAGGCGGTGAAAGTCAGTACAGTGCTGAAAACCCAAACCAGCTGGGATGGGCAGCCGCTGCAATATCCAGCTGGCGAGGCCGAAGTGACCGGCATGTTGATCGAGATAGCGCCAGGCGGAGAAACCGGCTGGCATCTGCATCCGGTGCCTTCTTTCGGTATGGTGCTACAAGGTGAACTGGAAGTGTCCCTGAAAGACGGCAGGAAAAAACGCATGAAAACCGGCGACGCGCTGGCCGAGGTGGTCAACACGGCACACAATGGCCG
>JAIXSW010000617.1 GCA_027484495.1 Gammaproteobacteria bacterium | reverse complement strand
GCCGCCATCCGAGCTGTGTAGTACCGTGCCTCGATCCCCTACCGCCCAGAACCTTCGGCCATCACGATTCTGAGTGATGGCAAAAAGGTCATATTCGGTGCCGCTTCTTAGAGCTTGCCAGGAAACGCCGCCATCCACGCTGTGCAGCACGGTTCCACTATTGCCAACTACCCATAGTTTTTGGCCATCGCTACTTTGGCTTATAGCCATCAGACTGCTAGCGGGACCACTGTTTTGCGTTTGCCAGAACGTACCGCCATCTTCAGAGTGGAGCACTGTGCCTTCATAGCCAACAGCCCAGAGCTTTCGGTCATCGCGACTTTGACTAACGGCCCGAAGGGTTCTACTGGTGCCACTGCTTTGCTTTTTCCATGTTGCTCCACCATCCGTGCTATATAAGACTGTACCTTTATCGCCAACAGCCCACAGTATTTTGCCATCGCTACTTTGACTAAAGTCCCAAAGACTGTTTTCGGTGTCACTGTTTTGCGTTTGCCACGAAGCGCCGCCATTAGCACTATGTATAACAACGCCTCGGCTACCTAACGCCCAGAGTTGTTTTCCATCGATGCTTTGACTGATGGCGAAAAGGTTGTTTTCAGTGTTACTTTTTTGCTTTTGCCAGGACATTCCGCCATTGAGACTGTGTAGTACGATGCCACCACTGCCTACAGCCCAGAGTTTCTGACCATTGCCACTTTGGCTTATGGCCATAAGGTGGTTAGAGTATTTATTGTTTTGCTCGTGCCAGGACGCTCCGCCGTCTGCGCTTTGTATAATTGTACCTTTTTCGCCTACTGCCCACAGCTTTTCGCCATCGTGGCTTTGGGTGATCCCCCAAAGGGTGTTATCTATACCACTGTTTTGTTTTTGCCAGGAAACACCTCGATCCGAGCTATGAATAACAATGCCTTGACTGCCTACCGCCCACAGTTTTTGGCCATCACTGCTTGAGGTGATAGCCGAAAGGGTGTTATTTACACCGCTATTCTGCTTCTGCCAGGAAGCTCCTCCGTCAGGACTGTATAGTATAGTACCGCTAATACCGACAGCCCAAAGCTCTTGGCCATCGTTACTCGAGACCACATCATTCAAATCAATACTAAACAATTCTTTTCGAGCAAAAGCATCCTTCTCAATCGGATAGCGCCACCAATCTAGACTCAGAGGCTGCCAGAATGACGGTTCCGTGATTGAGGGCGTTGGCCGGTAAGGGTTAGGGTGTGGTGTCTACCGGAACGCCAGGCCTGTAATTAGCGCAACCAACAAAAACCAAACGGCTTTGCGCCATAACCAAGGAATCACTTCACTTGCAGAGTTTGCCACTTGATTAGTTGTGTCAGCCGATGATGAACTTGATGTCGATTCCCGCCCGGACAAATCCATTTTGCTTCCTTGCTATTCTCTTTGATGCACATCAGTTAAGCATCAAAATTGCTGCTTTATCAACCAATAAACAAACTAACTAAAAATCACAAAGCAATTTAAATGCAGCAAGATTATGCTAACTTTTAGGTTTTGTTGTTTTCAGGCACAAGGACGATTTAACATGAAAACTCAGGCGTTGTGTTTGAGCTCATCCTGCTATTCTCTCTGCCTGATACTGGTATTGATACTAGTAACGGGGCTGTTGCCAAACGTGCACGCCACTGAACAAAGTGGCTGGTTATGCGCTGAATTGGCCCCCTCGAAAACAACAGAACTAGCAAAGCTCGATGTAAATCATTTTCGAGTTTCACAATTTAAATCGGCTTGGGATGTCGTACACCATCAGGCCCATCTGGAAGTATTGTTAAATGCTCTTGGCAAACAAATGGAGCGAACCTTGAGAGAATGGGAATCTGCCAAGACAAAACATGCCTTCTTACAAGTGAGCACCGGTGATAACGGAGTACTGACATTTCAAACCCAGGCTGCGGTGCAAAAATTTATACCGGCAACCCAAACTAACAAAGTCACGCTGTGTGTTCCAGTTACCTTAGATCTGGCCTTATCCCGTGATGGCGAAGGTAATCATTTAATGCCATTGCCGCCAAAACAGAGTACTACCTTGCACTTTGCGAATGTAGCGAACAATAGTTTTGTTGGATTTTGGGCGGCAGCTGAACGCGCGCAGCTTACAGTGATACTGCCAGAAAAAAATAAAGAAGCATCTCAACTGGTGTGCACGCTGAATCCAACGACTATGCACTGTAAAGCCGCCAGATAATTAATTCAGACATTAGGCGCCATCGGTACTACATGATGACGTTGTTACTTAACGCATTAAATTGCGTGCTTTTAAGTCTTTCAACACTATTTGTTCAATGGAAGTCAGCAACTTACCTCTCACATACCAGATAACCGGTTTTGCGAGCATTTTCTTGAACCAATTCCCAACACTGAGGTATTGCTGTGCAGATCGTTCAAGAACAGCTCCAGCCCGATGCTTCACCTGCTTCATCAATTGTTGAAAGTCGTCTTCTGTATAAGTAGGCCACTCGGGTAAAGGTAACGGCTCTGCAGCATGTCGTACTAAAGGAATGATCGGCAACAGATAAACCGGATTTCCATCCGGTTGCATTACGGGTGTTCCGTTACTGTCGAGATAAGGCTTCAAGTTGC
>JAIXSW010000068.1 GCA_027484495.1 Gammaproteobacteria bacterium | reverse complement strand
TGGCGTCAGTCAGGACACTGCCCGTGCTTTTAGTCAGAAATTCAGCGGAGCTGTGTCATGGCAGTAATTATTGAAGTACTGAATAAACAGCACAAAGTGATTGAACGGCATCGGTTTGGTCAACCGCGTATTGCGCTGGGCCGGGCCTTTAACAACGACTTGGTGTTGTACGACAAACACGTTAGTCCGCATCATGCTGAGCTGGTTTTGTCGGAAGAAGGCCGCTGGCAGCTGGTGGATCTGGCGTCGCTGAACGGGAGTTTTGTTGAACCCGCGGTGCCGGTGGCGCAAGCGACCGAGTTACAAAGCGGCCAGTTGTGCTGGCTGGGTGAGCAGGCGCTCAGAATTTATGATGAACATCACCCGGTGCCGCCGGCGTTGCCATACAACGGCCTGGAACAACGCCTTCAGCAGTTTGGTCATCCGGCATTAATTGTGTTACTGGCGTTATTTTTATTGGCGCAGGAATTGTTCAGTGTCTGGCTGAATGTGCCGGAACTGGGGCAAAGTCGCTGGTCGCGGAACTTATTGAATCTGCCACTGCTGATGCTGGGGCTGGCGTTGTGGCCCGCTTTACTGGCGATTTGGGCGAAGATTAACCAGCACGAAGCGCGCTTTTTGCCACAGCTGGGACTGACTTTTGCGGTCGTGGTGATGATGGAATGCTGGCAAGCGTTAATGACGGTGCTGAACTTCAGTCTGGATGGCGCTACGGCGGTGGTGTGGCTTCGTGATATCGGCCAGACTTCGTTGGTGATCATGTTGTTGACAGCCAACTTCTATCTGGCGTTGCAAATTTCGGCGCTAAAGAAAATCGCTCTGGCGACCAGCCTCGGTTTGTTGCTGAGTTTGCAGGGAGTTGCCGTGTCGCTGCTGTTTGAAAATCAGAACAATCTGCAGCCTCGGTTCGATAACAGCCTGATGCCGCTGACGTTTTATTTGAATAAACCGGTCAGCAGTGCCGAGTTTACGAAAGACAGTGCCGAGTTATTCCGGCTGACTGACGAAGCCCGGCAGGAACCTGCAGCGCAATAAAACGGCGCGGCTGCGCTCAGTGATCTGGCAGCTTCAGCGTTGCTGACGTTGCCAGATTTGGCGGATTTGTTCCGACAGAGTCATAGGGTCAAAAGGTTTGACCACCACGTCACTGGCGCCGAGCGCTTTGTAGGATTCGATTTCGCTGGATTGTACTTTGGCAGTCATAAACACGACTGGTACCTGACTTAAATCGAATTGTTGCTGTAGTTGTTTTAATGTACTGGGGCCATCCATCCCCGGCATCATCACGTCCAGCAGGATCAACTGTGGCAAAAATACCGGATATTGCTCCAGCGCCTGCATACCGCCACTGCAGGTACAGACTTCAAAGTGGCCGACGGCTTCCAGTGCCACCCGGGCCACCATCTGGATCGAGGGATCATCTTCCACATGCATGATTTTTTTCAGTTCTGTCATCATTTTCCCTTTTATCAGGCTGGTCTTTTCAGTCTGTCACAAGGTTGGGGCCAATGCCAGTCTGTGATGCAATCACCGGAGTCCTGCTGATGTTTACCGGTTGGTGGCTGACGCTGGATCAGGTACTGAGTCAGCAGCGTGATTTTTGGCAGTTGCAGCCCATGCTGGCGGACTGGCCGGCAGCATTTCCTGATGAACTCGTGGCGTTGCTGGAGCAGTTTACGCTGGCGGATTGTGTCGCGATCGACGCCAGCCCAAGCTTGCAGCGTCAGCATTTTGCCAGATTTTTCCCGGCGTTATTTGCGGCATTGCCCGAGTTGCCGCGCGAACCGGACGCTAACCTGCCGCTGCCATTCTGGCTCAGTACTGATATTGGCGGCCGCAAATGGCAGCAAATCACCCAGCTTGCTGCCAGTGTCGGGCAGATAAAACGGCCGGTGCTGGAATGGTGCGCCGGTAAGGGCCATTTGGGTAAAGTCATCAGTTATGCCTTCGGGGCTCCGGTCGTGAGTCTGGAATGGCAGCAAAGTCTGTGTGATGCCGGGCAGCAAAAAGCGCAACAGCTGGGTTTGCAGCAGCGGTTTGTGCATATCGACGTCTTGCAGCAACCGGTTGCACCTTATCTGCAGCCAGCGCAACAAGTGGTGGCGTTACACGCCTGTGGCGAGTTGCATCGGGTGGCGGCGCGCGAAGCGGTGCGGGCCGGCTGCGCGGCACTGGCGCTGGTGCCATGTTGTTATCATTTGCAGCAGGCCGCGCACTACCAGCCGTTGTCAGTGCAGGCGCAGCAAAGTGACCTCTTCCTGAGCAAGGCAGATTTACGTCTGGCGGTGCAACAAAGTTGTACCGGTGGGGAGCGCGTCGCGCGTTTGTCGCAGACTGAAATGCTGTGGCGCCAGCTCTGGTGGCAGTGGCGACGGCAGCTTGGTCTTGATTATCAACCGCTACGTTCTGTGGGAAAACATTGGTTCAGCGGCAAGCTTAGTGATTTTCTGCTCTTTGCCGGCGCGGAGCATCAACTGGAACTGCCGGCAGCCACGCTGTTGCCTGAACTGGTGCTAAGAGCAGAGCGGGCGCTGCTACAACAGCGCCGGCTGGAACTGGTGCAACATCTGTTTCGCCGGCCATTAGAGTTGTGGCTGGTGCTCGATGTCGCCATGTATTTACAGGCGCAGGGTTATCAGGTCAGCCTGTCTGAGCTCTGTGCGCCTGAACTGACGCCACGTAATCTGCTGCTGCAGGCGGTCAACATGGCGGAATGCCGCCAAGGTTAAAGTGAAGAGGCGCAGTCGACCCGAGGTTTTAACGCATTGTCGGTCGCGGCCAGACAGGCAGCGATGCGCTGATCTTTTTGCAACCAACGCTGATTCAGCCACAGCTGAAATTGCTGACGAAATACCTCGTCCTGAAAATAATCACCAATGATTTGGCTGTTCACTGGCCCGGCAATCGGTAAAGTCTCGACATGGATCACCACGCGTTTTAACCGGCCAAGTAGCATCGCCACCAGCACGTGGCGCGGATTATCCGGATAAATCAGCGTGACATCGAGCACGGCATCAAATAACGGTCCCATGCTGGCCAGCGTAAAGGCAATGCCACCCGCTTTGGCCGGCAGTAAAAACCGGAAGGGGCTGTTTTTCAGCCGCTGTTTCGCGACAGTAAAGCGGGTGCCTTCGACAAAATTGATGATCGTGGTCGGCTGCTGGCGGAATTTTTCACAAGACTGGCGGGTGGTTTCGATGTCTTTACCCTGTAGCGCCGGATTGTTGCGGATCTGGGCCTGACTGTAGCGTTTCATAAACGGCATATCCAGCGCCCAGGACGCTGATCCGATAAATGGTACCCACTTCAGTTCTTCTTTTAAAAAGAATTTCGGTTCCGGCATACGGTCCAGGGCGAACTGACTGAGCACCGGAATATCCAGCCAGCTTTTGTGATTGGAGATCAGCAAGTACCAGCGCTGTGGCGACAGCTGCGCTTCACCTTCCAGTTGCCACTCGACTTTATTAAATAACTCAATCAGTTGGCGATTGTGCAGCGACCAGTGGCGGTATGCCCAATGCGCTACTTTAGAGACTTTCAGCCGGGCCGCTGGCATTGGCAGCAGCAGTTTCAACATGCCACAACAAGTGACAATCAAACCCCATACGGTCAGATTCAGCGTAAACAACGGCAATGACAGCAATAAAATCAGCGGTGCGGGCAAAAAGGATAGCATCAGTACAACTCCTTCTTCAGCGCGGCTAACTGCAGGTCTTTGTCCAGCCACAGCTGATTGACCCATTGCTGAAATTGCTGCCGGTACTGCGGATCTTCGTAATCGCCAATCAAGCTGGGATCAATCGGCAGCACCCGCACCCGGACCCGGATGTCGTGCACTTTACCGCTGATGTAATCCCAGAAACTCGGTGAGCCTTTGGGATAATAAATGGTCACGTCCAACAGTTTGTGCAGATGTTCGCCCATCGCGTTCAACACAAAAGAGATGCCGCCGGCTTTGGGTTTCAGCAGATGGGCAAAAGGTGCTTGCTGTTTATCGTGTTTTTCCGGAGTGAACCGCGTGCCTTCGAGGAAATTCATCACAGACACCGGTTTATAACGGAATTTCTCACAGGCTTTTCGCGTAGTCGCGACATCTTTGCCTTTTAATTCAGGATGTTTGGCCAGAAAAGCCGCGCTGTAACGTTTCATAAAAGGGAAATCCAGCGCCCACCAACAAATGCCGATCACCGGCACATAAATCAGTTCTTTTTTCAGGAAAAACTTCAGGAACGGAATTTGGCGGTTAAATACTTTTTGCAGCACCAGAATGTCGACCCAGCTCTGGTGGTTGGCTACTACCAGATACCAGTCTTTCAGGCTCAGGGTTTCCAGGCCTTTGATGTCCCAACGAATACGGGTAAAGAGTGCGGTCGTGCAGTTATTGACGGAGATCCAGGCGCTGGCGCAACTGTCGAGCAGCCAGGTCATCCAGGTTTGCCAACGTTGAATAGGTGGCAGTTTTAAAATGGCGAGACACAGAATAGGGACTGCCCAGAATAGGGTATTGCCGATATACAACAAGAAAGAAACCAAGCCAATCAGTGGTTTAGGCAAGAAATGCAGCATCAGTTCTCTCCATGAGGTGAAGTTTCGGTCGGCGATGTCAAAAAAAAGAGCAAGTCTGGCCTGCTCTTTTTTACCCTTCATCCTTGCAGTTGCGGCGGCGCTGGTTGCGTTCCTCGCACCAGTCACATAGACCGCTATGCTCCTGGTGTCTCGTTCACTTGCCGCCTTGCCGCAACGGCAATGATATTGGGTATATACGTCAGCCGGAGCAATTGAACTGCTCCGACCTGTACAGTCTACCTTAATCTTCGAAGTAGGTGTACCCGTAAACACCGGCCTTCAGTTCATCCAGCATCGCTTGTTGTGCGTCAGCGCTGAGGCTGCTGCGACCTAACTGATTCGAGTAAGAGTTAATCAGTTTTTCCGCATCAAACGCCACATAACGCAGCACGTCGGCGACTGTATCGCCTTTGATCGCGTTGCCGAGGTGATAGGTACCGTCCGGGTTCAGTTCAACGTGCACCGAATCGGTATCGCCAAACAGGTTGTGTAAATCGCCGAGGATTTCCTGATAGGCGCCGACCATGAACATACCAATCAGATATTGCTCATCTTCCTTGTATTCCGGCAGCGGCAGGCTGCTTTCGATACCATTGCCATCGGCATAACTTTTCAGTGCACCATCTGAGTCACAGGTGATGTCCTGAATAATAGCGCGGCGGTCCAGTGGTTCGTTCATCCGCTCCAGTGGCATCACCGGGAACAGTTGATCAATACCCCAGGCATCCGGCATCGACTGGAACAACGAGAAGTTGACGAACAACTTGTCGGCCAGTTTCTCGTTCAGCTCATCGTGAATTTCACGATGCGAACGTGAACTGAGGTCCAGCATGTCTTTCACTTTGTTGATGGTGGCAAAGTAGATTTGCTCCAGCAACGACCAGTCTTTTAACGTCAACAGGCCATGCACATATTGTGCATGCGCGTCGGTGAAGTAATGCACGGCATCGTGGTAGGCTTCAACCGCAGAGCGTGGCGTCACGTTCTGGTAAGAATCCCACAGCGCCCACACCACTTGCGGTGAATCTTCTGACGGTTCAGGCAAGTAACGCAGACCTGGTGCGCGTTCAACGTCGATGGCATCAGTGATCAGCACAGCGTGGTGTGCAGTCATGGCGCGGCCGGATTCAGTGATGATATTCGGATGCGGCAGGTCGTATTCGTCACAGACTTCTTTTAAGCCAAACACCACGTTCCGCGCATATTCATACATGGTGTAGTTCATTGAACAGGCTGAACGGGAGTTCGAACCTTCGTAATCGACACCGAGGCCACCGCCGACGTCTACAGTCGTGATAGGTACACCCAGCGTGCGCAGTTCAGCGTAGTGACGGGCACATTCACGGATCGCGTTGTGGATGTCGCGGATATTGGCAATTTGTGAACCGATATGGAAATGCACCAGTTGCAACAGATCGAGCTTGCCAGCTTCTTTTAAGATATCAATGGCTTGCAGCACTTGCGTTGCAGTTAAGCCAAATTTACCTTTTTCACCGCCGGTGTTTTGCCATTTGCCTTTACCGACTGAGTTCAGCTTGATGCGAATACCGATCATCGGTGCTGCGCCCAGGCTGTCGATTTCGCGCAGCAGCGTTTTCAGTTCAGATAATTTTTCCACGACCACATACACAGTGTGACCCATCATCTGGCCAATAGTCGCCAGACGCAGGAATTCACTGTCTTTGTAACCGTTACAAACGATTTTCAGCGGTTTTTCCGTGACGCCCAGGATCGCCATCAGTTCAGGTTTTGAACCGGCTTCCAGACCCACTTTATTGCTCGAATGCACCAGCTTTTTCACCACAGAATATTGCTGGTTTACTTTGATTGGATAAACAGCGGTGTATTCGCCCTGATACTCCCGCTCAGATTTTGCTTTGGCAAAAGAGCTGATTAAGGTTTCAACCCGGTGCTGCAGGATGTCGGTAAACCGCACCAGCACTGGTAAAGTCAGACCTTCTTGTTTAAAACGTGCTGTCAGTTCCGGGAAGCTAATGCCCGGCTTGCTGTGATCCTGATCCGGATAAGCAATGAGATCGCCATTGGCGTTGACGTCAAAGTAGCCTTCGCTCCAGACTGCAACGTTATAAATAGATCTTGCTTTGTCGATACCCCATTCTGCCATTGTCGTGCCCTTAGAAAAAATAGGCCGCCATTTTATTCGTATCGGCGGCAAAAAAACATGAAAAGTTTGTCTCACGCCGGCTTCACTGGCAAAATATTTAGCCCCTGAATCATTACCCGGAGTGGATCAATGTCAGAACTCAATTCACAACAGTGGTTTACCGAGATCTTCGCGCCAAGCGGCAGTGCGTTTTCGTTAAGAACCGAGCAAAAATTAGCTGAGGTTCAGTCACCTTTCCAGCACATCGAAATCTATAAGACCACCGATTTTGGCAATCTGATGGTGATCGATGGTGTCATTATGCTGACAACTCGTGACAATTTCCTGTATCACGAGATGCTGAGCCACCCGGTACTGTTCACACACCCGGATCCGCGCAACGTTGTGATCATCGGCGGCGGTGACTGCGGCACATTACGCGAAGTGTTGAAACACCGATCAGTCACACAGGTCACGCAAATTGATATCGACGAGCAAGTGACACGGATGGCGGAACAGTTTTTCCCGGAACTCTGTGCCTCGAATCAGGACCCGCGCGCCACACTGCTATTCGCCGACGGTATTCAGTATATGCGTGATGCGGCACCTGAAAGCGTCGACGTCGTGATTGTTGATTCAACCGACCCGATTGGGCCGGGCGAAGGCTTGTTTAACCGCGCCTTTTACCAAAGCTGTTTTGCCGCATTAAAACCGGGCGGCATTCTGGTGCAACAAAGCGAATCGCCGCTGATCCATCTGCAACTGCTGAATGATATGCGCCAGGCAATGAAAGACGCTGGTTTTGCCGAGCTGCAAACGCTGCAGTTCCCTCAAATGGTCTATCCCAGCGGCTGGTGGACCTGCACTATGGCACGGAAAGATGAACACTTCAGTGGTTTTCGCCGTGAAGCGGCGACAAATCCGGGTTTTGCGACCGAATACTACAATGCCGACATTCATCAGGCGTCGCTGGCGCTGCCAAACTTTATGCGTCGTGAGTTAAAGCCCTGAGTTACCTTCTTACCAGGAAAACGGCCGCCAGACAGCGGCCGTTTTTTTATCTACAGGATGTACAGTACATCGCAAACGCAC
>JAIXSW010000034.1 GCA_027484495.1 Gammaproteobacteria bacterium | reverse complement strand
TGGTTAGAACCTATTGGTTCAATGCGGGCCAAGACACAAATTTTAATACGGGTGAAGTTATCATCAGAGAGAAGAGGGTGCACTTGCGCATTAATAAGGGCATATTGCTGGACGCCCTAGCGCTGGATGAGCGCCTTGCTTTCGGGCTATTTGAGCGTGGTAGTCCCGAGGCTCTGTTGTCCAGCCAAAAAATTGAATATTCCCACGAGGCCGTCACTAACATCGAGACAATAGTGCATGGTGTGGATGCCGTAGTCTATGCCTACCCGGTAAAGTGGGCCGAGCTGGTGGCTCTTATCGCTGTTTCTGCGGATTACTATAAGAAAGTATGGGTGGGGCTGTTTTTTCTCTGCTGTGTCGGCGTGGTAGTTATTATTGGGTTGGTGCTATATTTCATTAAACGTGTGTACTTGCTTAAATTTTCCCTCCAGGCAAAATTAAGAAGTGCTCTGCGGGGAAGTCAATTGCAGATGTTGTACCAGCCGATAGTGGATATGCGAACTGGTCAGATTGTTGGTGCGGAGGCTTTGATGCGTTGGCATTTGGATGATCGCGAGATTTCGCCTGCCGAATTTATTCCTCTAGCAGAAAATAATGGTTTAATAACTGATTTGACGTTGTGGTGCTGCGAGCAGGTTGCGAAAGACCTTTCAGTATTTCTGGCGTACTCCGAGGAAAAATATGTGTCAATCAACCTTTCCAGTGTTGCGTTGGCTTCTTCGGATATAGCTAGGAGACTTCATCTGATACTTTCAAGGTACGCGATAAGGCCATCTCAGTTTGTGTTTGAGATTACCGAATCTTTTACAGTGGCAGGTGAGTTTGCGGAGTCTCAACTTTTCTATCTGCGCGAGATGGGGTACAGAATTGCGCTGGATGATTTTGGTACGGGTAATTCAAACTTAATCTATCTGGAGCAGTTGCCTGTAGATATTATTAAGATAGATAAATATTTTGTTACACCGGATAAGATGTATTCCTCTGATGCTATGTGGTGGCACATTATCAGTATCGCGCGCTCTCTTGATATGACAATAATTGCCGAGGGTATTGAGGGGAGTGATCAGGTTGAGCCACTATTGAGTGCTGGTGTGCGTTATGCGCAAGGGTACTACTATTATAAGCCAACTACTGCTGAAGCTGTTTTAAAGTTAATGGGAAGGGGGCGGCAATTTAGTGTTGATAGGAATAGCTTAGAAAGCCGATTGGCTTGCAAGAGCTAGAATGAGTAAGCGTGATGATTTCTCAAGAGTTCCTAATAAAAAGTGCTGCCTTTGATGCGCGAGAGATAAAGTTCTGTCCGGCAAGAATGCTTGTTTTTATACCGACTCAGCAGGGCTTCAATAAAGTAGAGTTGAGTTATACTTCTTCTAGAATATTGGAATTGCTTGTATCTAGACCTGGCAGTATTGTTGAAAGAGAGGAGATTCTTAGCTACGCCTGGAAAGGACGCATTGTAACGCAAAATAACCTTAATCAGTCGATAAAGTGTGTGCGTGAAATTTTGGGCGATGATGTTGCTAAGGAGATTATTCAGACGGTTCCTCGTCGTGGATACATGTTTAACCCGGACTACTTGGTCGGTGATATTTCGACAAAGATTGATGATTTAGAGTTGGTCGCGCCTCTAGCAGCTAAGTCTCCAGATACTGGCATGCGCCGCTCTGCGAGTGCCAGCATTTCGTTTGGCGCTATTTTAGTTCGGATACGATGGCAAGAGTTATTGTTGGCTTTTCTTATTGCTGTTCAATTGCTAGTGCTCAGTTCGCACATGGGGCTGTTCTTCTCGGATGCGAAGACGGTTTATGTGCTAGATCAAGATGGGAGTCGTTATATCTATATTGGTAGTGATGAGGCAGAGATCGAGGGGCTGAAGGAAGGTTTTTCAAGCTTTCTTCCACTAAAACTAGATGCAACGAATGAAAAAATTGTTGTTGTATTCAATAAAATGCACGAATTTTATCAGGCAAGTTGTCTTTCTTCTGTTGGTAAGGCGGTATCGTTGTATATCCGGCATGATGACGTAAACAGCGCTGTTGCAGAGGAGTTTTTGCATGCGTGTGTCAAAGGTTGATAGAGTGCTTTGTGTGCTTTTGATGCTATTTGTTAGCGTTTCATTTTTGAGTTATTATGTCTTTTGGGGTGGGCTCAAAAATCGCTTCTTGGGTAGTTACTTTGAGGATGTTATAATTCTTATTGATGAGGGCGAGCGTGTCGAATTTAAATCAAGGATAAATTTCAACAAGCAGGGTCTTATAGAGTTTCAAAAAAATGGTTCTTGGTCGAGGTCCGCTTATCGCGAAATCGTTGAGCGCTCGGGTGGTGTTTATTCCTTTAAAACTATTTCTGCAAATTCAGATCCTGTTCGGAACTTGTCCAAATTGCTGGAGGGTAATAGTGATTTGTCGTTTAATCATGCATATTACCTAAAGAAGGGGGGCTTACATATAGAAATCTCTATGCGGGGGAGGAGGGGGGGTGCTTTTATGTTGAGGAGCTTGCTCGAGTTCATTGTTTTGGCGTGAATGGGTAGTTTGGATTTATTAGTCATCATTTCGCTCGGCTTAGGAGTTTTTTAAAATTGTCTCTATTGTTTTTGCCGTTTTGAGTAATCTCTTTATCATTTCTTTTGTAAGCGCGCGGATTTCGTCTTTTATTCCTTCTCGATTGATCTGCCATAGGCCTTTATCATTTCGGGCTACATAACCCATCTTTTTGAGTTTTTCTAGTTTTCGTCGTGTTGTTTCTTTAGGAATGTTGCATATAAGAGAAATGTCGCTTGTGCGAATGGGGGTGAGGTTTATTTCGTTGTTAGCGGTGTTGTAATGGGAGCCTGGTAGTACAGACGCTGAAATGTTGGAGTGGGCGAGTGCCCCTAGTATCACTAAGGACTCTAAGTCCATATTTAATTCCTTTGATGATCTTCTCATGTGGTCTACGAGGAATCGATTTGCGGCGAACGACACGGGGACGAAGGTTTTT
>JAIXSW010000031.1 GCA_027484495.1 Gammaproteobacteria bacterium | reverse complement strand
TGTTTCAGTCATTTTTGCTGCTGCCAGCGTTAACGGCACTGGAGAATGTGACCTTGCCGGCAGAACTTGCCGGGCAACCGCAGGCAATGGAGCGGGGCAAACAGTTGCTCGAACTGGTTGGCCTCAGCGCGCGGATGCATTTTTTCCCGGCCCAGCTCTCTGGTGGCGAGCAGCAACGGGTCGCGATAGCACGGGCTTTTATCACTCAGCCTGCAATCTTATTTGCCGATGAGCCTTCAGCAAATCTGGACAGTACTACTGGCCGCAAAGTCGAGGATTTGCTGTTTGAGCTCAATCAGAGCCAGGGAACCACTCTGGTACTGGTCACGCACAACTCGCAACTGGCAGCACGTTGCCAACGTCAATTTAATATGGATGCCGGCCGCTTGGTCGAAGCGCATACTGCAGCCCGCACACAGGAGCGTAGTTATGCTGGTTAAGATCGCCTGGCGCCTGTTCTGGCGCGAGCTGAAAAACGGCGAACTTTGGGTCGTCGCCTTTGCGCTGATGCTGGCAGTGCTGACCGTGGTCAGCCTCAGTGGTATTACTGACAGCGTCCGTAGTGCGCTGATGCAGCGTAGCAGCAACTTCACCGCAGCTGACAAAGTGCTACGTTCCAGTGCGCCTTTTCAAAACGAGATCTTTACCCAAGCACAAGCGCTGGGCTTACAAACTGCCAAGCAAATCCAGTTTAATACCATGGTTTTTGCCGGCGACAATATGCAGCTGGTCAATGTCAAAGCCGTATCAGGTGAGTATCCATTACGTGGTCAATTATTGCTTGATACTGCTAACGGCCAGATATCACAGCTACAACAAGGCATGCTGTATCTGGAGCCGCGTCTGGCGCAGATGCTTAATGTCCAGATCGGCGCCAAGCTGGATGTCGGCGCAGCGACATTAACGGTCGGTGGCTTTATTGTGGAAGAACCAGACGCACCGCTGAATTTATTTGGCGGTCAACCGCGGGTGTTGATGCACCTGGCTGATGTGCCAGCCACTCAGGTGATTCAACCTGGCAGCCGTATTTCGTATCGGTATATGTTTGCTGGTAACACTTCGGCACTGACTCAGCTTGTAGACGACACGGCTGCTTTGTTGACTGCCAATGACCGTTGGCAGCAATTGGATCGGCAAAGCGCAGTAGGCAGTGCCCTGGACCGTGCTGAACGATTTTTACTGTTGGCAGGATTACTCGGGATTGTGTTGGCAGCCACCGCCGCCGCAGTTGCGGCAAATCGTTATAGCCAGCGCCACCAAATGGCGGTTGCAGTCATTAAAGCGCTCGGTATGACCTCGGCGCAGGCCAGGCAGATTTACTTCAGCCATCTGTTGCTGGTGACTTGTTTTGCCAGCGTGCTTGGTTTGTTATTGGGGTTGGCAGCCAACTTTGCGGTACAAGGTTTCCTGAGCCAATGGATTGATGGTTATCAGGCGATGTTCAGCGCCAAAGCGCTTTGGCTTGGCATTGCCACAGCATTAATTTGTTCGTTGTTGTTTTCGTTACGTCCGGTCTGGCGCCTGACTGCTGTGCCGGCCATTCAGGTACTGCGTCAGCAAAGCGCTTCATGGCAGATGGATTATTGGCAGCTGGCCAGTGGTTCTGCGGCCGTTTTACTGTTGATGTGGTTGTTTAGTGGTGATCTGTGGTTATCCGGCATGCTGTTTTTGGCCTGCGCCGGATTTGGCCTGTGTTTACTTGGCTTTGCAGCGCTATTGGTCCGGTTTGCTAAACCTATGGCGGCAGGGCAAAGCAGCGCGTTAAAACTGTCGCTGGCTAATTTGCGTCGCCGTTTGTGGCAAAACAGCTTTCAGCTGATGACCTTTAGTCTGGCGTTGTTTTTGACGCTTGTTCTGTACTTTTTGCGTGCCGAATTGTTGGAGCAGTGGAAACAGCAGGTTCCCGAGAATGCACCGAATCAGTTTTTGGTGAACATGACTGCGGTAGAAAAAGATCAGATCGCAGCGCAGTTACAAGCAGCCGGTTTGAGCACTGGGACTTTCTATCCGATGGTGTCTGGCAGAGTGTTGGCGGTCAATGGTGAAACACTGGATGAACCTGAGCAGGATGCAGGCGGGCAGGCCAGCAGCAATGCACAGGACTCAGAGCAGACCAACAGCAAAAAGCCCGAAGAAAAACCGCGGCGTGAGGGTTTTGGCCGTGAACTGAATCTCAGTTGGCTGCAAGAACTGCCGGCTAATAACCAACTGACGGAAGGACGCTGGTTCTCTGGCAAAGCCGAAGTGTCAGTGGAGCAACAGCAAGCACAGCGGCTGCAGCTAAAACTGGGTGATACACTGAGCTTTGCCATTGGTGGCCAGCAGTTTGATGCCAAAGTGACCAGTTTTCGCAAAGTTGACTGGAACAGTTTGCAACCAAATTTTTTTATGTTGTTAAGCCCGGATCTGATGGCCACGTTCCCGGCGACCTATCTGACGGCGTTCCATTTACCCGCTAGTAAACAGCAGGTGCTCAGTACATTGTTAAAACAATATCCAACGGTTTCCGTGATCTCGGTCGATGCGATATTGCTGCAAGTAAGTCAGATTATCGATCAGGTATCTCTGGCACTGACGTTGATCCTGATCCTGGTCTTTACTGCTGCGGTGTTGGTATTGGTTGCGCAGGTGCAGGCAACGGTCGAACAACGTGAACAAGAGTTAGCGATCCTACGGACGCTGGGTGCGCGGGGACGTTTTCTGCAACAGGCCGTCTTGTTTGAGTTTGCTGCGCTTGGACTGTTAGCTGGCGTGTTTGCGACCTTACTGGCCGAAATTCTGTTGTCGGTGGTACAGCTACGGATGTTCCAACTGCCATTTACGCCCCACTATAGTTTGTGGGGGATCGGGCCTGTTGCCGGCTTACTGTTACTGACCGGACTCGGCGCTATATTGTTGCGTGGCATTTTAAAACCGACGCCGGCCAGCCTGATCCGTCGGGCGTTACATAACTGACATGGCGCTGCGATCACAGCGCCAGCGACGCCAGAGCTGGTCGCAACTGAGTGTATTGGAAATGAAAACCAGCGTCTAACAGGCGCTTCGGATAGACTTGCTGGCCGAACAGCAGCAAGTCTGCCATTTCGCCAAACAACAAGCGTAAGGCAAACGCTGGCAGAGGCAGCAGTTCAGGTTTATTCAGCCGTTCTGCCAATAACTTACTGAATTGCTGGTTGGTGACTGCCATTGGCGCGGTCGCATTATAGATCCCGTGACACTCACTGTGTAACAACATGTATTCAATGATATTGACCATGTCATCCAGATGGATCCAGGACATATATTGCTGGCCGTCAGCCAATTTGCCTCCGAGTCCAAGGCGGTAAGCTGGCACCATCCGGCTCAGCGCGCCACCGTGGTCGGACAGCACCACACCAGTGCGCAGAATACAGACTCTGGTTTTGCTGGTCTCAGCACGCATTGCCAGGTTCTCCCAACGGGCACAGATATCATGGCTGAAATCCGGATAAAAAGTCTGAAAGTTCTCGTCAATACTGCCGCTGTCCTGCCGACCATAAAAGCCAATCGCTGAACCATTGATAAGAACCTGGGGTGGGGTGTTTGCCTGCAAAATGGCACCGGCGATTTGTTCAGTCAGTTGCCAGCGACTCTGGCAGATGCGGTTTTTTTGTTGTTCAGTCCAGCGTTTCGCTGCGATAGGTTCGCCGGCCAGATTCACCACTGCGTCAAGCTGATTAAAATCAACGCTGGTCAGGTTATCAGTCCAGTGTACAGCCAGGTTTGACTTACGTTGTGCTTTTGTTATGTCACGGCTTAAACAGATCAGCTGATGCTGATGTTGCCAGCGCTGACACAATGCCTGACCGATGAGACCGGTCGCGCCGGTGAGCAGGATCCGCATAGAAGATCTCCTGAAATGAAGGCTTAGATAGTGTAGTACGTTGGTAAGCCTGCTGTCAGATCAAGCGCTTAATAGCAGAACGGCCGGGCACAACCCTGCAAGGACGGATGCGGCAGCATGCTGTGATTGCCGCACTGCCAAACCGTTGTGCCTGACATGGACATTAATACTGGTGCTGAGTAAAAATCAAACTGAAGCTGGCGCCGCCCAGAGTGCTTTGGCTGATCTCGAGTTGTCCCTGATAAGACTGACACAGTTCATCGACGATGGACAAACCGACACCATGGCCATCGGTATAGGTATCCAGACGGGTACCACGGCTCAACAACTGCGCTTTTTTATCCATCGGTACACCCGGGCCATCATCTTCGACCGTTAATTGCAGAGGTTTACCCTGTACCGACAGTTTGACCCGCTGTTGACAGGCTTTACAGGCGTTATCGAGTAAATTACCCAGCATTTCCATCAGATCTGTTTCGTCGCCACGAAACATCATCTGAGGCGGGCAGTTCAGTTCAAAGCGGATTTGTTTGTCGCGATAGATTTTTTGCAAGGCATTTTTTAACTGTTCTGCAACCGGGCTGATTGGAATTTGTTTCAACCAGATATCCTGGCCTGAACTGCTGGCGCGTTTGAGCTGATGTTCGATCATCGCGGTGATGCGGTCAATCTGGTCGCGCAGTTCGGGCTGCTCTGCCAGTGCCGAAGTTTTCAGCACGGCAACCGGGGTTTTCAATGCATGGGCGAGATCACTCAGATGATGCCGGTAGCGTTGTTTTTGCCGGTTTTGATTGTCGAGCAGCAGGTTCAGGTCTTCTTTGATGGTTTGCAGCTCGGCAGGATAACGTTGCGTCAGTTGTTGCTGTTGGCCGCTCTCTACTTCACGGATCTCATGGTCAAGAGCTGACAACGGCTGTGTGGTCCAGTAATAAGCTAACAGCATGATGAGTGCCAGCACCAGACCTATGCCGATAAACCAGCGCAGCAGCGTTTGACGAAAGCTCTGCATCGGTGCTTCGAGCAGCCGATCGTCCTGCAGAATATGGATGGTCAGCGGCATGCTGCGCTCACCCATGTCAAACAGCAGGGCAAAAGATAAAACCCAATAGGTCTTACCATCTTGCTCCAGTGCCACGAATTCATGTTTGCCCGGCAGCATTTCATGTACTGGTGGCGTAAATATCTGATTAAGCGAAGAATCTGATTGCCAGATCAACTTGTCTTCCGACACGATATACGCGCTTGTGCCTGAGTCAGTCCGCAAAAAGTCGGCGGGTAAAATACTGTTATTAATCTCCACCACATCATTTTTGCTGGAGAGTTCAGATAAAAACGAATACAGGTGCACTTCGAGTTTTTGCTCGGTACTGGTCAGCAACTGAGCAAAAAACGCCCGTTCAATGGCGAGGAACGAGGCGGGCAAAATAAAAATCAGCAGCACCAGGCAAACAATGGCCTGGCGCAGCTTTAACGACAATGTCATGCGCCAACCGCCAGATTAAAGCGGTAGCCCCGGCCACGCAGGGTTTCGATTGGTTTGAGTTCACCGTCCGGGTCGAGTTTTTTGCGCAACCGCAGTACAAAGACTTCGATAACGTTACTGTCGAGGTCAAAATCCTGGTCATAAATATGTTCGGTTAATTCGGTTTTGGAGATCACCTTGGTCGGATTGAGCATAAAGTACTCCAGCACTTTATATTCATAGGCGGTCAATGGTACCTCGGCACCATGACACCAAACTTGTTGAGTGCGACTGTTCAGACTGACCGGGCCAGCGCTGAGGGTTGGATCCGGTTGGCCGGCGGCGCGGCGGATCAGTGCATTGCAACGGGCTAACAATTCTTCCATATGGAAAGGTTTGGTCAGGTAGTCGTCGGCACCGGCATCAAGGCCTTGGACTTTTTCCTGCCAGCTGCCGCGGGCAGTCAGCAGAATGATTGGCGTTTTAATATCTTGCTGACGGGCTTTTCTGATCAGTGACAAACCATCCAGCTTTGGCAAACCAATATCAACGATGGCGAGATCATACGGGTATTCGCTGATCTTAAAAAAACCATCGGAGCCATCATGGGACAAATCCACTGAGAATTGTTGCTGCATCAGGTGGTTTTTCACTTGTTCGGCGAGTAAGGTTTCATCTTCAACAACCAGCACGCGCATGGCATTTCCTTTTCAATGGCGACATTCAATGGGGAGTGTAAAACAGTCGGGGTCAGGCGGGAAGCCTGACCATTTAGCTTATTGATTTCTCGGTGGTTCAACGACGACCGGCATTTGTGATCCCGGGTCACGATCGAGCATCGTGGTATATTCGCGGCCATTCAGTTGATAGGTCACGCGGTAGCCGTCCACCACACTTTGATATTCGACTTCAGTACCAGCCTGATAACAGACGGTTTGCAGATGCACGACGTCAGAACCATTCTGTTTGCCGACATCATGACCAATGGAACCACCTAATACCGCACCTGCGGCCATCCCAACTTTTTTGTTCGAGCTGTTGTGACCAATGGCATTGCCCAGCGCGCCACCGATAATAGCGCCAACGATAGTGGGGGTGGCTGAATCAGATTCACGTTGGACGACCTGCCGTTCTTCGCAGACTCGTTTGGGTTTATGGATTTCAATGGTTTTGTAGACGGGTTCGGATTTTGTCACGTTAGCCATCACATAATGTTTCTTGCCGTAGTGGCTGGAACAGGCGGTTAATAATGGTAGCAACAACAACATGTAACGCATCTTTGATCCTCCGAAACTGATTCAAGCCGACATTAGCAACTACGAGCTTAACTTTGGCTGAATTAAAATAATGCAAAAATATATATAAAAAGTTGCACAAATGTAATTTTTAACTAATTTGAATAAACCTGATGAAAAAATGTACTAGTCAGGTAACAAGCGCCAGCCGCTGGATGGCTGGCACCTTTTAACATGCTCTGAATAGCAAGGAAAGTCCGATGAACATGAAAGCACTATGGTTTGCGCTCTGTGCAACAATCGCCTGTATGGGGGCACAAAGCGCCAGCGCCGCCTTAAACAATCCAAGTAATGCTGACAATAAAACTGTTGGCGCGGTATCGCAGTCCAAACTGTCGTTGAATAAAGCCGATCAGCAACAGCTCGAAGCGATCCCGGGAATTGGCGCAAAAAAGGCGCAGGCAATCCTCGAATACATCAAATTAAACGGTCCGATCAAGGACAAAAAGCAACTGATGGAAGTCAAAGGCATTGGCGAGAAAATGGCGGATCGTATCGCCGGTTTCGTCAGCTTCGGTTAAAGCTTTCGGCGTATGACTGCGCTGACTAGTCGGGGGGCTGTCGGTGCAGTATCTGCTGTAAAACAGTGCGCCGCAACACCTGAATTGCGGCGGCTGTTTCATCATAGAAGTGCAGGTGGCTGATGCTTAAGCATCACCCAGGGCACGCATCTGCTCATTGGCCCACTGTACTGCTTCGTGATATTTGTCCGGCAGTACGCTTGGATCCAGCTTTAGTTTGGCAATCGCTAAATTGGCCTCTTGCCATTCGGCGCGTTCATAATATTTAACCAGTGCCAGATACTCACTTAATAAACCAGGTTCACCCACCAATGCATCTTTAATATCTTTAGCCAGTGGCAATTTGGTCAGCACCGACGACATAGGTTCATCTAGAATCGCATCCATCAACGACATCATGCCGGTCAAAAATGCTTTGGCTGTATCCGTTTGACGATGCAATGAAGCAATGCCTTCAGCAAATTTTGCCCGCGTCATCGCTAAACGCATCAGCTCGGCAGGTTTTTCGCTGGACACCTGGGCTGTGAACAACACTGACAGGAATTTTTTCAGTTCGATCTGACCTAACACAACCAACGCTTGTTTGATCGTTTCGATTTCAGAACGTCGCTTAAAAACCGCACTGTTTGAATAACGCAGTAATTTATAAGATAAGTTAACGTCACGCTCGAAAATACTGGTGATTTGAGCCAGATCCATTTCAGACTTTGACGTCTCGTATAACAACTCTGCCAGAGTCATCTGGGCTGGCGACAAAGCTTTACTTTGCAGCATCTCTGGTTTTGAGAAAAAGTAGCCTTGAAAATAACTGAAACCCATATCCAGTGCGTTCTGAAACTCTGCATTGGTTTCGACTTTTTCAGCCAATAATTTGATATGCGGAAAAGGTGCAACCGCCAACAGGATTTGGTCAATTGTTGCAGCGTCAGTGCTGCGAAAATCAATCTTAATAATGTCGATAAAGGGATAAAAATGTCGCCAGACCGGCTGATGAATATAGTCATCTAACGCGATGACATATCCCTCATCTTTTAACTGTTGTACCTCCGCCAGCAATTTCTTGCCCGGCTGCACTGTTTCTAAGATCTCAACTACAACCTGCTCTTTAGGCAGCATACTGGGAAATTTTTTTAACAGCGTATCGAGGGTGAAATTGATAAAGCCCGGTTTGTCGCCAAGGAAATCATCGAGACCAAAATTAAACTGACTGCCTGCAATCATTTTTGACGTCGCTTCATCGCCGTCAATATCAGGGAATACGTTATCCAGCCCGTCTCTGAACAATAGCTCATAGGCGTACAGGTTTTTTTCCCGATC
>JAIXSW010000252.1 GCA_027484495.1 Gammaproteobacteria bacterium | reverse complement strand
TGCGTTACCAGTAGCCACACTGTGATAGCTTTTGGGTTATGGCTTTTGGGTTATGGTTTCTGCCGCGCAAAGAACTGCCAAATCAGCTCCGGGCCATTCGGCTCCATCGGCGATGGGCCCAAGATCCGCGGCCGCTGCCAATAGGGTTGTGGCATGCCGTGCCCGCCTTCCACAATAGTGACCAGTTCGACTTCAAAGCGGCCTTCATCCTGCCATTGCATGCTCTGCACATTCTTCACGCCGGGCAGCGGAACTTCACGTTTTGCCGCCAGCGGCAGCTTATGCTGTGTGACAAAAAACTCTGCCGACGCTGCTGAAGATAAGACCTGACCGTTTTGGAAAAACATGCCCCACAATTCAACCTCACCACCGCTATAAGGCACTATGGTGTCGGCGGTCCCGTTCATCATCATCACAGAAGCCCCTTGCGCGACCGGCTTACATTTGAAATTGTCGGGCGCTGCGACATTGGCAGACACCGCAGCCACAGCACGAAACCGCTCCGGCGATTCCAGCGCTAAGCGCAATGACATAAAGCCGCCCGCGGACACACCAGTGGCAAACACCCGGCGTTGATCAAAACCATGTGCGGCAATCAGCGTGTCGACTAAGGTATTCAAATAGTGCACGTCATCTAATTCACGCCCATTCACCAGAAAGTCGCCGGTTTTGCTGCAGTCGTTCCAGTCAAAGGATTTACCACTTGGATAGACGACAGCGAATCCATGCTGATCGGCGAGACGTTCAAAGCCATAGCCGGTTTCGCTGCGGATTTGCGCGCCATTTTGACCAGAGCCATGCAATACCATCACCAGCGGTGCGCCTCTAGCCAAATCCTTCGGCAGATATAACCGGTAGGTATAAGTTTCGCCGTTCACCGCCAAGGTGGCTTTTGTGAGTGTACCGGTCAATAACGGCTCCTCGGGGTCTGGCGTATAAACGAAATAAACGAATAAACCTGCACACAGCGTGACCAAGAACGTGAGGCCAAGCAGGATAAAACGCAGCGCTTTTTTCATGATGCACTTCACTCAGGTTTGTTAACGAACAGGATGGCTGTAAAAACCAGCAGCCGTGTGTCCGGCGGCTGCTACAACACTGACTTTATTGATTACTTCGTCACTGCTGACTTCGGGCTTAACCACGGTGTGCCCGGCTGTTTCACATAATGCTGCCAGACATAAGACCAAGGCATCACCAGATAAACCAACACCACCATGCCGATCGCAATCACATTGGGCATCAGTTTGTCATCGAAGGTGCCATTGAGGAATAAAGGCAACGGCACAGTGACAAGCCAAATCGTTTTCCAAATCAGTTCCCACATCAGGATCGGCAACATCTGCAAGGGATAACGAATACCCAAGGCGCACAATAACCAGAACGCGCCCATCATCGAGGTCTGCACCGTTTGGGCACTGCTCCAGCTGGCGAACGGTTTTTCTGCAGTAAATACACTTGGCCACAGGGTTAAAGCCAGCCCAAAGACCACCAATAAATACATGGCCCGCAGCGCATAAATTTGATATTTGGAAACTTCGTGCATGTTGTGACTCCAAGATGTCGGGAAAAACGTTGCAACCGCGGTTTATTTCGAGCCGAAACCAGGGTTTTTTAATGCTTTTAACTGGTCTTCCACATCTGCACGGGCTTTTGCCGTTAATGCCGGCGTGAACGCCAATGCTTGTTCAAATGCAGACACCGCCTTGCTATTGTCGCCCAATGCCTGCCAGGTTTGGCCTAAGCGGTAGTGCACCGCCGCTGTCGCATTGATCCGCAAAGAGTTCTCTAACGATAACAAGGCATCTTGTGGTTTGCCTTGTTCCAGTAACGACCGGCCAAGCGCCAGATAAGCCGGAGCAGAATCTGGGTGGCGCTGCACCACCGCTGACAAGACTTTTTCCGCGTCGGCAAACTGCTTTTCCCGGTTTAAGGTCAGACCAATCTCGACCAACAGGTCGCGCTGCAGCTGCACCAGTGTAGTGCTATTGCCGGTGTTCACGGCTAAAGCGCCTGCACTGGCTTTTTCAAATTCTTCATCATACAAATCGAATTTTGCCTGCAGTAATTTCGCCGCTTCCGGGCTGGTTTGGTGGGTGGTGCGGATCAGCTTTTTCGCACTGGACGTGCTGCCGCCCATTAAACCCGGTACTTCCAGGTAAAACGACGTCAGCGACATGGCCGCGTTATAGTTGGCCGGGTCCAGTGCAATCGCTGTCTTAAATGCATCGCGAATGGTGCCCAGCGAACCGACAGCATCCATCATGTCGCCTTTTTCCGCTTTGGAGCCAAGCACATTACCGAGCGCTTCATGACATGCAGAATTTTTCGGGTTGTGCGTTATGCATTGCTCCGCCATTTTGGCGGCATCGTCAAAACGCTTGATGTTGCCCTCAAGCAAAATTAAATCAATGTTGCCAACCAACGCATCGGCATTATTCGGCTCGATCGCGAGTTTTGCCGCGACAGCCGTTTCAACTTCGGCATATTTTTTCGCATCAAGCAGCGCGCTGTATTCATGCGCCTGCACTGACTGCAGGCCCGACATAGCGGTCAGCAACAGCGCGCAGGCGACTGCTTGACCAACAACGGATTTACGGGAAATAAGATTGCGCATAGTGGTGAATTTCCAGATAAAAGTTTTTCATCATTCCAAAGCAACCAACCATTGAAGTTGGTTCTTTTTGGTGTCTCCGATCGCTGAGTCAGGCACTCAACCGCGACCGATGGCGTGGACAAAATCCACTGGCGCCATCTGTGCTTAGCCCAAGCCTTTGACGCAGCGCATCACTTAACGGCATTCAGCGTTTTCAGCGCATTGCTCGGCGTTTTGAACGCTTTCGTCGAAACGACGCATATCGGCGTCTTGCAGCATCAAATCAATTTTCGCCACCGCAGCATCCAAATTACTCAGCTGAACAGTGACCTGATTGGCAATTGCCGCTGCAACTTCGGCATAGTGAAGGGCTGCATTTAATGCAGGGTATTCTTGCGCACCGACCGAGTGTGCGGAAAACATCGAAGTCAGCACTAAAGCGAGTGTGGCTGATTTACCAGTAATAAAATGACGCATAGTTGTGTACTCCCAGAGAGTGGAAATAAAAATAATTTCAGATAATTCAAAGTGTTAATTTGATTTATTGACTTGTTTTCGATAGATGCAGTGTCGCTTTTTCGCGCAATACCGGCAATCAACAAGGGACGACTGACGGTTTGGGAGTCTTAGACGACGAAAAAACGCGGCTGGGTTGCAGGGGCTTACTGTTGGTCATCTAGGGGCCGGATGGCATGACCGGTATGAGTCACTCTGAGTCTGGCAATTGCCAACGACAACGCGCAGCGCATTTGAACTGTTGGTGATTACCTATGAGCGAACTGCGAATATGAAACTGGGGGGGACGACGCAAGCTGGCCAGCGTGTTTTTCACATCTCAGTGATTGCCTCGGCGCGACAAAACACAAAAACTCATAACTTTACTGAAGCACCTTCAAGCGCGACTAGACGTCTTTGCGCGCCAACGCTAAGCGCACAGCTAAGCCGATCATGATGATGCCACTGCAACGATACAGCCAAATCAGTGCCTTTGGTTTTGCACGAAACCAGACCGACAGACCGCCGGCAAAAATCGCTACAGGCCCTTTGATCAGGAACGTCAACGCGGCAAACACCAGTCCAAGGGCCAGGATCGACAATGTTGGATTGGTAGCGCCCGGCACGACAAATTGCGGAAGAAAGGCAAAATAGAACACAGCAATCTTTGGGTTGGTAATATTGGAGGCAGCGCCGGTGATAAATTGCCGGGTCAGCGATTGCGGCTGAGATGCTTCGGCAGAAATCTGTGCACTGCGTGTCAGTAATAGCTGAATACCTAAGTACAGCAAATAGGCCGCGCCAACCAGTTTTATTGCCGTAAACAACCACTCAGATGTCCGCAGCAGAGCCCCAAGACCTGCAGTTGCCAACAATGTGTGACCTAGTAAGCCAAGACTCACGCCTGCGGCTGTGGCTATACCCGCTTTCGTGCCATGAGTAATCGATCTCGACATGACCAGCAACATGTCTTGGCCTGGAGTCGATATGACTGCGACAGCAGCCAACAAAAACATGAACCATTGCGCTTCGATCATGAGCTGTGCTTCCGAAAGTGCCGGACAACGTCTGCGCAACACCGATGATGTCTCTGCGCAGCACTGCCCGCCGGGAATGAGTATTTAAATTACCTTAGCGCAGATAGTAGATAACCACAATGCGGCACTCTGGCTCGAAACATTCTTACACAGAGGTTTGTTAATGCTTAGCAATTGGCGCAGAGCGATGCTGCGAATGCACTCCGAAAAGAGCCGGATCTGCCAATTTCCGGCGGCTGCTTAACTCAAATCAACTTCGCGCCAATCCGCTTACATCTGCTTAAAATGGTGCAGATAGCTGCGGCTGACCGGCAGGTTTTCGCTGCGGCCTTTTAAGTGAACAGTGGCGGTTTCGTTGTCGCCGCGAATG
>JAIXSW010000058.1 GCA_027484495.1 Gammaproteobacteria bacterium | reverse complement strand
ACACAGCCGGGCGTACAGGTCTATGTTGGTACTTATTTGGGTTCACCTTTTGCGCCATTTCAGGGCATCTGTTTAGAAGCGCAAAATTTCCCGGATGCACCAAACCGCGCTGATTTCCCATCCGCGCGGCTGATGCCGGGCGAGCAGTATCAACAACAGATTTTTTATCGTTTCAGCTGAAGCGAATAACAACAAACTCCCATTTCAGGGAGTTAACAACAGCTCCCATGAAAAGGGAGATAACAACAGCACCCGTGCAACGGGAGTTAACAGGAAAATCCAGGACTGGCTATGACTCTATCCAATCTCGACATCACGATTTTTGTCGTCTACATCCTCGGGCTGCTATTCGTCGCCTATTGGGTGTCACGCGAAGAAAAAGGCCATCAGAAAAACACCAATGAGTACTTTCTGGCTGGCAATAGCCTGCCCTGGTGGGCCATCGGCGCATCGCTGATCGCAGCCAATATTTCGGCCGAACAAATTATCGGCATGTCTGGCTCTGGTTATGCCATTGGTTTGGCGATCGCCTCTTATGAATGGATGGCGGCCCTGACGCTGATGTTAGTCGGTAAATACTTCCTGCCGATTTTCCTGAAAAAACAAATCTATACGATGCCGCAGTTTCTGCAGCAGCGCTTTGACAACCGCGTCCGCACCACGCTGGCGATTTTCTGGCTGGCTGTGTATGTCTTTGTCAATTTAACCGCGGTGTTATGGCTGGGTGCCCTGGCGGTGAACGCCTTAACCGGTATTGACCTGTTCTGGAGTATGGCGCTGCTGGCATTGTTCTCTGTCAGCTACTCGCTGTACGGCGGCCTCAAAGCTGTTGCATTTACCGACATTCTGCAAGTGGTGCTGCTGGTGTTCGGCGGCCTGTTTATGTCGTACCTGGCGCTTGAGATGATTGGTGCAGGCGCTGGTGTGCTGGCCGGTTTTGAGACTTTACTGGCTAAAGCGCCGGAAAAATTCGACATGATTTTAAGCCCGGATAATCCGCATTATGTCAGCCTGCCGGGCATCTCGGTGCTGGTCGGTGGCATGTGGGTGATGAACTTAAGCTACTGGGGTTTTAACCAATATATTATCCAGCGCGCGTTAGCGGCTCCAAGCCTGCGTGAAGCGCAAAAAGGCATCGCTTTTGCTGCCTTCCTGAAGCTGTTGATGCCAATTATCGTGGTGCTGCCGGGGATTGCGGCTGTGCTGATCCTGCCGGATTTAGCCAAACCGGACCAGGCCTATCCACAACTGATGGCGCTGATGCCGTCTGGCCTCAAAGGGCTGATTTTTGCTGCGCTGGTTGCCGCGATTTTGTCGAGCCTGGCGTCGATGACCAACTCAGTCGCCACGTTATTTACCATGGACTTGTATGCGCAGGTCAAACCGGCGGAAAGCCAGCAACACTATGTGCTGGTCGGCCGCAGCGCCAGCTTGTTGTCTTTGGTGATCGCGCTCTTTACCGCCAAGCCGCTGCTGGGCGATTTTGACCAGGCGTTCCAATATATTCAGGAATTCACCGGCTTCTTTACGCCGGGTATTGTTGTGCTGTTTTTTATGGGCATGTTCTGGAAAAAAACCACGGCAGACGCTGCGCTGCTGGCGGCGGTCGGTTCTGCCGTGTTCAGCTTCCTGTTTTATCAGTTCTGGCCGGCGCTGCCGTTTATGGATCGGGTCGGTCTGGTGTTCCTGCTGTGTCTGGGCCTGGCGATTGTGGTGTCCCTGCTGCAAGGCAATAAAGTCCAGGCCGGTGCCGTCGAGCTGAACGACATCAGTTTCGACACCAGCAAAGGTTTCAGCCTGTCGCTGCTGCTGGTGGTGCTGGTATTAATCGTGTTCTACAGCGTTTGGTGGTAATGATGCACAGCAGATTGAGTTGCGCGCTCACAACCGCGCTGACCGCAAGCCTGCTGGGTACAGCGGTGCTGCCGGTGGCGGCCAGTGAATCCTATGTCAAAGATGGCGTCTGGTATCAGACCGGCGCCAATGGTCAGCCTGAAGAAGTGGCGCTGTTTGGCGCCAACTACAGTCTGCCGTTTGCCTTTGGTTATCGCTCGGTCAAGGCCATGGGATTATCCCATCAGGACGCGATCCGGATGGATGTGGCCCACCTGGCACGTTTAGGTGTGACTGCGTACCGCATCCATTTGTGGGACCGCCTGATTAGCGACCGCGACGGCAATCTGCTGAACAACGAACATCTGCAGCTGTTTGATTTTCTGCTGGCAGAGCTAAAACGCTACAACATCAAAGCGGTGGTAACACCGATTGGTTGGTGGGGCAGCGGCTATCCGGCGCCGGACCCAGCAGAGCCGGGTTTCTCGGTGCTGTACAGCAAAAACCAGATGAACGAAAAAGCCGATGCGATTAAAGCGCAGCAGCGTTATTTAGCTCAGCTGATGGCACATAAAAACCTCGATGGTGTGCCCTACGCCAAAGACCCGAATATTCTGGCGTTTGAACTGTTTAACGAACCAAAACACGCCGACGCCGGCGCGGTCACTGCGTACGTCAATGGTCTGATTCAAGTGATGCGCGACGCTGGTGTCACTAAACCATTGTTTTACAACAGCAGTGAACAAGGTAACTGGCCGGAATTTGCCAAAGCGCTGTGTGAAAGCAATATCGACGGCGTGTCGTTTCAGTGGTATCCGACCGGCCTGTTGAAATTCAGCGGCCTGCAAAGCAATGTGCTGGGCTCTGTCGCCCAGTATCACAATCCATTTAAAGACATCGCGGCCTGCGCCGGCAAAGCGCGGATGATTTACGAATTTGATGCCGCCGATGTGACGGCGCCGGTGCTGTATCCGGCGATGGCGCGCAGTTTCCGCAGCGCGGGTTTTCAGTGGGCGACCCAGTTTGCCTACGACCCGGCCGCGCTTGCCGCCAGCAATGCCGAATACAACACGCATTATTTAAACTTACTGTACACCCCGGCCAAAGCCATCAGCTTTTTGATCGCCGGCGAGGTATTCCGAAGCCTGCCGCGCGGTGCTGACACAGGCCCGTATCCGGCATCGAATCAGTTTGGTGGCGCAGCGCTGAATACCACCTTGGACCCGGCCAGTGGCCTGGCGCTGTTAAACAATGGCAGTCGTTATTACCACAGCAACAGCACAGACGCCGCGCCAGTGGCTGCGGCAACACTTGAGCATATCGCCGGCGTCGGCAGCTCACCGCTGGTGCAGTATCAGGGCAGTGGCGCTTATTTCCTCGATAAAACCAGCGACGGCTTGTGGCAGCTGGAAGTTTATCCGGATGCAACACAGCTTGATGACCCGCACCAGAATTCCAGCTTAAAACGCGAAGCAGTACGGCTGTCGGTTAGTCAGCGTGATATCAGGCTGAAGCTTGCCGATCTGGGTCAAAGTTTTGTAGTACAGCGGGCCGACGGTCAGCAGACTCAGGCGCAAAACGGCACAGTGTCCGTGCAACCGGGTCGTTATGTCGTAGCGAAAAATCCCGCCATGCTGGCTCAGGCGAAAACACCGGCCCGGCCTTTCCTGTTACCGGAAATCGCCGAAAAACCGCCGCTGCTGGTGCATCAGCCGCTGCGGCAATGGCCGATTGACCAGCCGCTGCCGGTCTGTGCCCAGCTCTCTGCAACACAGCTGACAGGCAATATCAGCGGCATCAAAGTCAGTCTGTTTTACCGGCTGACCGGGGAAGGCCAGGTGCAACAACAACAGATGCAGGCCAATGATTTAGGCCGCTATTGCACTAAGCTGAAGCTGCCGGCCAATAGCGGCATGCTGCAGTATCAGCTGGTCGCGACCTCAGCCAGTACCAATGGCGCTAAAGCCCTGAGTTTCCCTGCTGCCGTAGCGTCGCTGCCGTCGGATTGGGATTTCCCGCACAGCAGTGACCATAGTTTCCAGACCTTGCTGCAACAACCGGGCGCAGCGGTGCCGCTGTTTGATGCTAAAGTCGACCAGACCACCCTGCTCTATCCTAAAGATGCGCAGGTGACCCAGCAATGGCTGGCTGGTGAGCGCCAACAAGGCCTGACACTGCGGCTACGTCCGGCCAAAACGCCGGATTGGCAACAGCCACCTTTACCTTTGCTGCGCACAGAAACCCATGCGGTGATGGGACTCACGCAGCGTGATTTATCCGGGTACACTAAGGTCGCCATCAAAATGCGGGCGGTGAAAGATAAGTTGCCGGTACGTTTTGCCCTGCTGAACAAAGACGGTCTGGCTTTTGGCATTGACCTTGAAGCCAGCAGTGAATGGCGCTATCAGCTGGTGCCACTGGCAGCGCTGCAAGCAACACCAACCTTGCTGACCCAGGCGTACCCGACTTTTATGCCGGCACAGTTGGCCCATCAGGGCCAGAGTCTCGGTGATTTGTCGCAATTACAGGGCACGCAGTGGCAGTTGTTAGCACCGAGCGATGGTAATAATGCGTTGGAAATTGCCGAAGTCAGTCTGATGCGGTAAAACCACCGTGGTGCAATTCGCAAGATGACCGTAGGGTGGGTTGAGCAAAGCGAAACCCACCGGGTATCGCATACCGGGTACCGCGTAACGTGCTATCGCACAACGGAAAACATTCAACCAATTTGGAGCCAACTTGCCGACAAACGCTGCCGCCGCACCCAAAGTCCAGCGCTACCTGTTAGCCGCTGGCTTTTTGGCTTTGTTTTTTGCCAACCAGAGTGTGCTGGTGCTGGCCGTACCTTTTTACCAGATGACGCTGGCATTGGACCCGGTCTGGCTCAGTCTGGCCATCGCCGGGCCTATGCTGCTCGGCAGCAGTATCAGTGGTTATGTCGGCCGTGCGTCAGACCGCTGCCAAAGCCGCTTTGGCCGGCGCCGGCCTTTTTTACTGGCTGGCGTCCTCGGTTTAAGCGTGAGTTTTGTCTTGATGTGGCAAGTGCCGGCGCACTGGCCGCCGCTGTGGCAACTGGGCTATTTCGCCGGGTTATCGTTATTGTTTTT